>JANNYV010000566.1:0-2226 GCA_031410275.1 Bacteroidota bacterium | reverse complement strand
ACTTGAATCCCAAAAAAGTGGACTATATCCTCCAAATATCTGCTCCGTATTTGCAATTTTTGCTACAACTATTGTAGCTCCTTTATCAGCCTGTATTGTAAAAGCTCCTTCAGCATTAGTTAAAGAATTAGTGTTTGTACCTTTTACAGTTATTGAAGCACCAACTAAAGGTTCGGCTGTAGATTTTGCACGTACCCTTCCTGTTATGGTTTGAGCGTTTGCCACAAGGCATGAAACACTCAACATTAAAATGAATAAAAGTTTTTTGATTAGCATATTTTGGTTTTTATATTAGTTAACTACAACTTTTTCTGTTGTTTTATTGGCTCCGTCTCTTAATTCTAAATAATAATTGCCGCTTGCTACATTTAAAATATTAAAACTAATTACAGAAGCAGTATTTGATTTTTTAATATTTTTTGTAATAATAGTTTGACCTAAACTATTTACTAATCTAATTGTTGCATTTTCATTTTCAACTAATCCAACATTTATTTTTAAAACATCTGCTGCAGGGTTAGGGAAGAAAGAAAAGCCGAGTAAATCACTTTTAGAAAACTTTACAGTTACAATTGGTGAATAAGTAAATCTTCCGTCTAAATCTGTTTGCTTTAATCTGTAATAATTAATTCCAATAACAGGTGTATTGTCTATTGATGTATAGTTAGTTTTTGATGTACTATTTCCTTTGCCGTTTACAAAGCCTAAAGAAGTAAAATGCAAACCGTCAGTACTTCTTTCAATGGTAAAGCCTTTATTGTTTGATTCATTTAAGGTACTCCAATTTAATGTAACAGTATTTTTATTTCCGTTTGCCGTAAAATTTGATAATGAAATAGGGAGTACAGCATTTTTAAAGAAATAAATATTATCTGCATAAATAATACTGCTGCCAAATGGTATAGCTTCAAATTTCATTTGACCAACATTTGTTAAATCTACTACAGTAGTGGTACTTCTAAAAGAAGATGACAAAACAATATCATAACTATTCCAGCCTGCAAGTGTTGGCGTTAATGTAACACTTTGCTCTACCGTTGTTGGAGAAGTATTAATTAAAAAAACCTTAAATGCTGTGCAGTTTGGTGTCCAGATATCCATGTGTAATTTATCGTAGGTAGATACATTTATTGGTGCTGCAAATTGAACACCTTGATAATTTGTAGTAGCATAAGATTTTGTAAGATTCCCTTGCACTGATATATCGCTAACTACCGTTGATTGCCCCCAATTTGGAAACCAGTCTATACCAGATAAATTTGTATAGCCATCGGAAAATAAAGAAAATACATTAGTACTTAATGCTGTTGGAGTTGGAGCAGCTATCATTGGAGGACCAAAAGCAACTACTAAAGAAGTTGTAATAATACCTGAACCAAATCCACCTGCAGCTGCTTGTGTAGCTGTTATTGTAGAGGTACCTCCACCAACAATTGTAATCATATTTCCACTTATTGTAGCCACATTTGTATTGCTGCTTGTGTAAGTAAATGTACCTGTGCTATTACTGGTTGGAGCTGTTATTGCAAATGGAGCTACTCCAGTTACCTGTGCTGGTATTGAAAAATTGGTAATTGTTGGAGGGTTAGGAACTTTCCAAAAATATAAATTATCAAAATAAACTACGCTTGAGCCAAAAGGCGTACCTACATATTTTATCTGGCTTACTGCAGGAAGAATAGTTGAATTATATTGAGATAATGGAATATTAAAACTATTCCAACCTGTATTAGTAGGTGTTAAAACAACTTCTTGCTCCAATGTTGGGCCTAATTTTATTAATGATAAACCAAATGAAACACAATTGGGAGTCCAAATATCAATATGCAAATATTGCATTGTAGATACATTTAGCGGAGCTGCTAATTCATTACCTTGATAATTAAGATTATTCATTTTCTTAATTGTATTGGCACCAATAGAAATTTCAGTAACCTGTGTGCTTTGACCCCAAAAAGGATTAAAATTTGTACCAGCTACATCTGTGTAAGTATTACTAAACACTGAAATAACATCTGCAATTGCAGGTGTGGGGTCTGCTGCTGCTACAGAAGGAGAAGGGTATAATGAAACAACCAATGGGGCTACTATTGAACCTGCCCCGTACGCACCTGCTGCTGCTTGGTTAGCTGTAATACTTGAAGTGCCTACACCAACGACTGTTACAACATTTCCAAGAATAGTAGCTACGCTTGTATTACTACTGGTATAAGTAAATGAACCTGT
>JANNYV010000565.1:0-1936 GCA_031410275.1 Bacteroidota bacterium | reverse complement strand
CCCGCACTCGGAGGAAGTAAAATGTATGGTGATTTTTATAGAAAGCAAGGTTTCTATTTTTTTAATAATTTTGGAGAAAAAGGTTTTGTTGTGTTTGAAGAACATGAAGATACAGGGCAAGATGATACAAGAGTCTATCAGGCAAATAAAAGTTTAGCTAGTGCAAATGGCGATGTAGTCTCTGTTCCTTTTAATATCAGCATACGTATTTTAGCCTATTTGCCGGTTATTTTATTAATTTCTTTATTTGCAGCCACACCAATAAAAATTTGGAAAAGGGCAGTGCTCATGGTCGCAGGCTTTGCAATATTACATGCCTTGTTGATGAGTTTCCTTTATATCCTTCTTTTGAGTAAATACATCAATACTCCCAAACTTGAAATGTATCAGGATATGGGAAATTCAACAAAATCTTTGATTAATTATTTGAATAGCTCAATCAATCATGGAATGGGCTTAAATAGTTTCTTGGTTGTGATTATTTGGTTGGGATTAGTTTTTTATTTCGAGCGGAATGTATTATCCAAATTCCTCCAATCAGAAAAATAAATTGTAATTAAACATTGATGCTAAAAGAATTTCTAGGGTGAATATATAGTTTTCATTATCAAGGAATTAAATGTTTAATTAGTTTGATTTTTTTTTCAATTTTGCTTTGAATAATAAAAAATTAACATTATTTTTACTCTTCAATTAAATTCTGACCAAAAGGAAAAAATAGTTTACAATAGTATATACCATATAATAATCAACCTTTTAAACCAATTGTCTATGAATAGATTCCGAAACTTATAAATTAATCCCAACAGAAAATTCACTAAATATTTTAACCTACTACCATTTTTAATTAAAACAAAAAATAAAATATGAAAAAAAGAATTCTTCAAACTGCATTGATTGCGATAGCAACATTTGCATTGGTGTCTTTTGAAAGCACCAACACTTGGGTTAAAACCGGCAGCGACCCTCAATCCTATGAAATGGGGACCAATATACCTGCAAATACAGAGGGTGCTAATGTAGCCACCATAAAATCGAAAACAATCAATGCAAATGGCTTTGGTGCATTAATGAATCAACTTCGCGCGGAAAGTTTTTTGGGTAAGCGTGTTAAGGTTTCAGGAATTGTAAAGGCTTCTGATATTCAACAATGGGGTGGATTGTGGTTAAGTGTAAATCAAACTTATGGCAATCAAACAATTTCATTAGAAAATTTAAAGCATACTAGTATTAATGGTTCTTCAAAAGGATACATCGCTACACAAATTGTTGTTGATGTACCAGCAAACTCAACAGGTATTGCATATGGCTCTTTACTTAAAGGAGGCGGACAACTATGGGCTGGAAGAGTCTTCTTCGATATTGTCGATAAAAGTGTTCCGCTAACAAATTAAAACCAGTTGGTGTATAGTTTGAGAAATTTCTATCATAATAATTCACATTGTCATGATTAAATAAATTCTTAAGTATTTCAGTTCACTAAAAAACAATAATAAACGTAAGGCCATTGAAATTATAAATGGGCGAAACCGAAAACCCAAAAAAAAGTAGGTACAATAAAAAAACAATTAATATGAAAAACAAAAAATATTTAATTATAAAATTTCTAATCGTTCAATGCATTGGCATTGTAACATTTTTTCCATTACATGGTTATTCACAAATTGCCATCACAGATAATCGAACAGCTGTACAACTTGCACAAAATTTAGTAGGTGGTGGTGTTACAATTACCAATGCGACATTAACTTGCCCTGCATTAAGCAATGGTATTTTTACTGTAACCACCTCAAACCTTGGGTTAGATAATGGTATTATATTAACTTCTGGTAGAGCAAAGACAATTTCAGGTGCCGTTGGTGCTAATGGTACAGGTACTTCAGGAACACCTTCTTTATCTACAGGAAGTGGTTCAGATCCTGATTTGGCAATTTTG
>JANNYV010000564.1:0-14202 GCA_031410275.1 Bacteroidota bacterium | reverse complement strand
ACAATGTAATGATGAATATGAAAACAGTACTCTGGAAAAGAACAATACTAGCGGGTCTACGAGGGTGGAATTAACCTTCCGAATGCCGATTGGATTCGAAAAGATCATGGGAGCAAATCAGTTTCATTGAGCAATGTTATTCATAGCTATAATGTAGCAAGCGCATTGAAAGGAACGATTGATGAATTTGGTTTGAATGATGCGGTTAAAAAAAGAATTAAAGAATATGGTGCTCTCGCCGGTGACTTGCATACTGATATGCATGAATGTATTGGGCATGCGAGCGGACAAATAAATGAAGGCGTTGAAACAACAGATAAAACATTAAAAAATTATGCGAGTTGCCTCGAAGAAGCCCGTGCAGATTTGGTAGGGCTTTATTATATCATGGATAAAAAATTATTAGATATTGGCGTCATGCCCAATATGGATGTAGCAAAAGCTGAGTATGACAGCTATATCATGAACGGATTGATGACTCAATTGACCAGAATAAAACTCGGTGATAATATTGAAGAAGCACATATGCGTAACCGTCAACTGAATGCAAAATGGGCCTATGAGATGGGTAAGAAAGATAACGTTATCGAGTTTGTAAAACAAAATGGGAAAACGTTTATCCGTATTAATGACTATGAAAAATTACGTTCGCTATTCGGTGACTTGCTTCGCGAAATACAACGTGTAAAAAGCGAAGGCGATTTTAAAGCAGGGCAAGCATTGGTCGAAGGTTATGGTGTAAAAGTAGACCCTGTGTTACATAAAGAAATTCTTGAGCGTTATGCAACACTTGGTATTAAACCCTACAGAGGATTTGTACAGCCAAAACTGACAGCGACAATGAATGGCAATACGGTGACGGATGTGAAGGTTGAATACCCAACATCATTCTATGAGCAAATGATGGAGTATGGTAAAAAGTATAGTTTTTTGGGCGTGAAGAATTAGTATTTGATTTGAGATGAAAGCCAAAGAAATTCTTAAGATATTGGAAACGGATGGATGGTATGTCATCCGACAAAAAGGAAGCCATCGACAATATAAGCATAAAACAAAAAAAGGATTAGTAACTTTGGCTTATCACAAATTGAGTGATGAAGTTGCTATTGGAACATTGAATAATATTTTCAAACAAGCACAAATAAAAATTCGATGATAAAATATTTAGTCATATACGAAAAAACGAAAACAGGATACTCTGCCTATGTACCCGATTTGCCGGGAGTGGCAGCGACAGGGAAAACGAAAACTATCATCGAAAAAAACATTTACGGTGCTATTCAATTTCATATTGAAGGACTTAAATTAGAAAAAATGGCAATACCCAAATCATTAGCTGAAAGTGAAACAATGGTATTTGCACTTTAATATGTTTCTTACAATTCAACCTCATTCATAAACTTCACACTATTCATCATATCATCGTGTATGATTCTGTCTTTCTCTAAAAAAGGAACAACCTGTCTGTATGCACTAACAATTTTTTCGATAGCAAGTGAACTATGTTTTGGTTTACGCAATTCTAATGCCTGACAAGCATTCATCAATTCGATGGCCAATACAAGTTCAGTATTTTTCACCACCTCATATAATTTTGTAGCGGCATTCGCACCCATGCTTACATGATCCTCTTGCCCATTGCTACTCACAATACTATCCACACTGGCCGGTGTGCAAAGTTGTTTGTTTTTACTCACAATAGAAGCAGCGGTGTATTGCGCAATCATGAGTCCACTGTCGAGACCAGCTTTCTGAATCAGAAATGGAGGAAGCCCACGCTGACCACTAATTAATAAATAGGTACGACGTTCGGAAATATTGGCAAGCTCGGCAACAGCAATGGCCAAATAATCGAGATTGATTGCTAGCGGTTGACCATGAAAATTTCCACCACTCAGAATTAAATCATCTTCAGGAAAAATCAAAGGATTATCTGTGACTGAATTAATTTCTGTTGTGACAATTTTCTCAATAAAAGAAACGGCATCACGTGTCGCACCATGCACTTGTGGAATGCACCGGAAACTGTATGGGTCTTGTACCTGTGTTTTTGTTGCGTTGGCAATTTCACTTTTATCTAACCAAGCAAGCATATTTTTTGCAACGGCGACTTGCCCTTCGTGCGCTCTTACAGTATGTATCTGTGCTGTGAATGGCTCTAGTGTACAATCGAAACCATCAAATGAAATGGCAGCAATGGCATCTGCCCAATGCAATAGTTTTTTTATTTTTAATAAACACCATACCGCGTAGCTACTCATAAATTGAGTGCCATTTAAAAGGGCTAAGCCTTCTTTGCTTTGCAGTACAATCTTCTTCCACTCGAGGGAAGCATATACATCACTTGTTTTTCTTTTTGTTGTATTAAAATATACTTCGCCTTCACCGAGTAAGGGCAAGCTCAAATGAGCCAAAGGAGCTAAATCGCCACTGGCGCCTAATGAGCCTAACTGATAAATGACCGGTAAAATATCGAGATTATATAAATCAACTAAACGTTGTGTCAGCTCAATACTAACACCACTATTACCATAGGTGAAATTTTTTATTTTCAACAACAGCATCAACTTTACAATGTCTGAAGGCACTTCGTTTCCTGCACCGCATGCATGACTCAACACTAAATTTTCCTGCAATTGTTGAATATCACCTTTCGAAATTTTGACATTACATAATGAACCAAATCCGGTATTGATACCATAATATACTTTTGTTTCATCTTTCATTTTCTCATCCAAAAAATCCCTACATTTTTGAATATTCTTCAATGCCATTTCATTCAAAGAAATTTTTTGTGTAAGAATATCTTCGATGTCGGGGATAGAAAGATGTTCAGTACCCAAATGCCTTGTGTTCATACTGTATTTTTAAAGATGCGAATATACAGTGTTTGCTTTTAAAGCGAAAGCCATTAGCGAGTAGCGAATAGCTATCCGCTTAGTTGGTTTAATAAGTAACCTTCGTATACATAATAACAGGAACGGCCTTCCCATTCTTAAAACCAGGCGTCCATAAAGGCATATTTTTGAATACTCTGGCGATGTCTTTTTGAATCTTCGTTTCTAAAAAAGGGTCGGCTCCTACTGTTGATATTGTACCAACAGAGGAAATAGTCAACTGAATTTCTAATGCTTTTTTAGGTTTTTCATCATCGGAAAATGTGCCTTTGTTTTTGTTGATATATTCTTGCAGGGCAGCTTTTCCTCCGGGGAATTGAGGCATCACATCAACTCTTGATTTGTCTAATAATGAGTCAGGTGTTTTGTGTAATGTGAGTGCCATGGTTTGCTCCGGATGATCAGGATTCATAATGGACACTGTTTTACGAGCATTGGTATCCTTTTTTTGTGCATTGCTTTGCATGAATAAAGTAAGTAACAAGAGAACCACGGTGCTGCTCACTACCAGCGTTTTTTGCATAATCATGTTTTTTGATTTTTTGTACAACATAGTAATACGGTTTTTTAAAGGGTGATGAAAAAAATGGTGCACTAATAAAGTAGGTGTTTGATTAAAGGCGATTGCTTCTACCAGGTTTTTTACATAATTGTCTGTTTCAATTTGCTGAACTGTTAATGCATCAGCTTCGAATTCGTGTTGCAATTCCATTTCTTTATGATACAGATATATAAAAGGATTGAACCAAAGGAAGGCTTGGAGTATAGAAAAATAAAATTTATCATAACTATGTTTCAGCAATACATGCGCTTGTTCATGTGTCAGAATAGTGCGAAGTACTTCCTTATTTCTGAAGCTTTCAGGGATGAATATATTTTTGAAAAACGAAAAAGGGGTTTCGATATGGGAATTAAAATAGACTTCATTCTTGCTTATTTTCTCTGCAGAAGAAATTCTTTTCAGCCTTGTAATAATATATAATCCAAAGGCGATACGGACGATTCCCCATAACATTCCCATCAATAAAAGAATCAGAATGAGTTGAATATAATCTATTTCTTTTCGCTGTATTACATTGCCATAAACGATAAGATTATCCAATGTCTCGGTATAAAAAGTTGGTGAAGAGAAGGGTTGCTCTGATGTGGACTTTTGCAATCCGGTAAATGAGATTAATGGAATAATGACTGATGAAAGTGAAGTACATAACAAATAGATTCTATTCCACCGAAATGACTTTTGTTGCCTGAGTAAGGTGGCGTAGAGCATATAAAAAATGCCGAGCAGCAGAATGGTTTTTAAAAAGTAGAGCAGCATGGTTATTTCAATTTAAATATAATCGGTAAATTCATTTTTGAGGAAACCGGTTTCCCATCAATAAGAGCCGGCGAAAAACGAGGGAAGCTTTTGACAACATCACTTGCCGCTTCACGCAAAAACGGGTGCGATGATTTTACAACATGCACGGAATGAACGTTTCCATCTTTTCCCACAACAAATTCAACAATTTCTTTTCCTTCTACCTTATCTCTTTTGGCAACTTCGGGGTAGACTAAATTATCTTTAATAAAATCTTCCATGGCCATTTTTCCGTTAGCAAATTTCGCCTCCACATCAGCGGTTTCATAAATAATAGAATCGGGATAATCTTTCTTGACAATAATCATTTCTAATTCTCCGCTTGGCTTTTCTCGATAAACAGTATCAGGTGCTAATTCGGGTTTATAGAATTTATGTACTGTTTTCTTTTGCGCACTGCTTTGAAAAAATAAAATGAGCGAACACAAGGTAAAGGTTGCTAAAACAACAACTGATTTTTGCATAAACATGTTTTTTGATTTTTTGTACAGCATAGTAATACGGTTTTTTAAAGGGTGATGAAAAAATTGATGAACTAATAATGTAGGTGTTTGATTATAGGCAATAGCTTCCAATAGATTTTTTACATAATTGTCTGTTTCAATTTGCTGAACAGTCAATGCATCAGCTTCAAATTCGTGTTGCAATTCCATTTCTTTATGATATAGATATATAAAAGGATTGAACCAGCAAAAAGCCTGCAGCAAAGAGAAATAAAATTTATCGAGGCTATGGTTGAGCGCAATATGAGCCTGCTCATGTTTGAGAATGGTTGCAAGCACTTCTTTATTTCGAAATGTTTCCGGTATGAAAATAAGGCTGAAGAATGTGAACGGTGTTTCTATATGCGAATTGAAATAAACTGAAGCATCATGAATTTTTTCTTTCGATGAAATTTGTTTCATCTTCAAAATAATGTACAATCCAAATGCGATTCGTGTAATGCCCCATAACATGCCTGCGAGGAGTCCAATAAAAATTAACTTTACATAGTCAATTTCTTTGTGTTGAATAATATTGCCGTATACAGTTATGGCCTCAATTGTAGATGATAGTAAAGGTGTAGAGCCGACGGTTTGAACTGATGTATTTTTTTGCAAATCTGAAAATGAAATCAATGGCATTACGATAGCTAAGAAAGACGTGAAGAGCAAATACAACCTATTCCACCGAAACGATTTTTGTTGTCGCAGCAGTATTGCATACAGTATATAAAAAATGCCAAGTAACAGTATGGTTTTTAAAAAATAGAGGAGCATGATATGAAGAGTTACGAGTTAAGGGGTTAATGAGTTAAGGAGTTATAAGTTGCAAGTTGAGAGTCCGGTCTATTGTATTTGTCTTACTACTAATTACTTCATCTTCAATTCCTTTACCAACTTCTCCAACTCTGCTATACTGATGTTCTTTTCTTTAACGAAGAAGGAAACCAATTGTTTTGCGGAACCGTCGAAATATCCTGACAAAAACGTTTTCACGGAACTTTTGCTATATTGATTTTTAGTAACTATTGGAAAGTAACGGTAAGTTTTTCCGAAGGCTTCATAATCTACAAAACCTTTGTCTTGTAATATTTTTATCATGGTGCTGACGGTATTGTAATGTGGCTTGGGCTCCGGTATTTGCTCTATGATATCTTTCACAAAGGCTTGCTTCAAATCCCAAAGAATGAGCATGATATCTTCTTCTGTTTTTGTTAGTTTTTGCATACAATTGTTTTCTGACACAAACGTATAACTAATGTTTTAGTTATACAACTAAGTTCTTAGTATTTAACAATTAGTTAAAGAGCCAATAGCTTTTGGCTGATAGCTATTAGCTCCTTTTTAAGAAAAATCTCCTAACATCTGACATCTATCATCTGACATCCGGATTCCCATACCAATCTATCCTCCTTGAAAAATACATAATGGTTGCTAGAATAATAAACAATCCAATGCTACCGGCTAGCAAGGCGCCATCCTGCAATTGTATCAATACAAAAATGAAAATGTAAAGCAGAGATAAAAAACTGCCAAATACGACGGCTGTTTTATTATTCGCAAAAACACTTCGTGTATACAACGAGATAAGTAGAATTGTAGCAAGGGCAGAAACAATATAAGCTATGGTGTAGCTTGTATATTCTGAAATAGAAAGCAACAAGGTATAGAACAAACACAATGCGAAACCAATCAGTACATATTGTACTGCATGTACATTTTTCTTTTGTAATACTTCAATAAAAAAGTAAACAACAAAAGTTAACATAATAACAAGAATGGCATATTTTATCGTGCGTGTCGATTTACCGTAATTATCTAATGGTTGCAGGAGGTTCACTCCAAAAGCACTTTGTGCGAACTCTATTTTTTCGCCCTCTTTCCATTGCTGAGGAAATTCCCTGTTGAGGTCAAAGGCTTTCCAGGTAGCTGCAAATTTCCCGTCTTTAATAATACGCTCAGGTAATGTCTTTCCCCTGAAATCGGGATAAGCCCAATTGGCGTTGACACTTACTGTGGTTGATTTACCGATAGGTACAAATTGAATTTGCTCTGAACCACGCAATACTAATTTCATAGAAAAGGAATGTTCTTTATCAATGTCATCTAGGGTTAATGCGATTGGTGTATGCAAACCTTTATCAATATAATCAGCGGAGTTGATACCGGCATTAAAATCATATTCTTTCCCATTCCAGTTAATTTTCATTTGCTCCTGTATACCTGTATAATCGCTCAGTCCGAAACTGATGAAGGCCTCATTCATCAAAAGATTTTCTTTTGAGATATTTAATTTCTGAAGTTGCAACGGACTATATTTTCCGCTGATATTGAGATTGGCAGTATAAACCAATAATTTAAAAATACTGCTTCTTGCTCTGAAGTCGGGAATGAGATTACCATTTATTGTAAGTTCTTCAGGAAGGAAATAGGCCTTACGTTTTACCAGCGAAACTTTGCCATCACTTCCTTTTTCATTTTGCTGAAATGGAATAACAAGCATAGGTCCAGTGAGTGTTTGTTCTGTACTCCATTGATTGGCAATTTCGTGCTTCACTTCTTCGTTACGTTGTTTCCTTTCATCGATGAGTTGACTGACAAAAAATGTAGGAATGAGTAAGGCAAGAATTAAAAAGCTGATAAAAAAACCTTTTAGCAGAGTTCTGTTTTTACTAAAGAAACCTAAAGTTTCCTTGTTGGGCAAATTGGTTTGTGTTTCCATTCGGTTTATTTTTTATACAAAGTAAAAGTACTTTGAAACACAAAGTAAGAATAAAAAACTTGGAAATCCAACTGAAATATTGTTAAAGGAAATATAAGTTTAAGTCATAAGGCGTAAGGCATAAGTCGTAAGGCGTAAGTTGTTTGTTAGGCCGAAACATTTACAAATTTTCAAATTCTCCCATTTTCAAATTCCTTTTATCATTTTCTCCAAGGAAGCCAGATGCACCCTAAACGCTTTTTCACCCAGTGCTGTAATTTTGTAATTGGTATTTGTTTTTCGTCCAATAAAACCTTTATATACTTTTACATATTTATTGTCTTCTAATTGCTTCAAATGCGAAGCCAAGTTGCCGTCTGTTATTTCGAGCAACTCCTTAAGAAAATTAAAATTCACCTCTTCGTTCATCATCAGCGCACTCATGATACCGAGCCGTATACGGCTGTCAAAGACTTTATTTAAATGTTCAATCGGATTCTTCATACTTTAATTCAATTCAGGTTCAACACGCCCTTTAATGATTCGCTCATACTTCCACCACATTGCGAAGCCGTAAAAAATATGACAAAATCCAAATCCCAAAGTCCAGAATAACAGACCATGACGAACAAAAAATAAATTGATAATACCCAACAACAATTCTGTATAACCAAGATAGCGAACTTCACCTAAGGTATATTTACTTCCATTGACCAAACCCAATCCATAAAAAAGCAAGCATGCCGAAGACACAAATTGATATTGGTCTTCTTTCATTAATTGAAGAATAAAAATGCCGCCTATCAACATCGGAAGCATGGTGTTCCATAATAGTCTTCGTGCAGTGGTTCCCCAAACAGGAATGGCGTCTTGTTTACTTTTTTTATAGGTAAAAAGAAAAGCCGATAAAAAAGCACAGACAAAAACGATACCGGCAAGTGTTATCAGATAAATAAATAAATTTGCCGGTGTTGAATTGTGCATGGCATATTCATTCTCATAATACGATTCGATGCGATTGTTTGCAAACCAGGCTCCAACCAAAGCACATACACCGGCGCATATACCGCTCCATCCACTCAGACTAATAAAACGGCTGCTGCGTTCCATCATTGATTTGATTTCCTGTAATTGGCTTATAAATTCATTATGTTCGTTCATATAAAAGCACTTTGAATTGCGAAGCTAATAATAAATGACGAGAGAAGGTTTTCAATGTTTACATATTTTGGTTTGTCACCCACGCAGAACAAACTCTGTGGATAAGGGTGAATCAGAAATTATTTGAACTGACAAAATTGTAAGCGGGTTATGGTGTTCGGTGCGGCACCTACTTATACTTGCCTACTGCCAAGAGGCATGTCACAACCCCGGACTTCAGATAGCTAGCATCTTATTTCTTATACATTACTTTTCGTATTCTACTTCGTTTGCCATCATAAAAACTCAGCAAATACATTCCTTCTGATAAAGAGGATGAATTCAAATCAAATACCAACCTATAATTTCCTTTTGATTGTTGCTCCTTATGTTTCAATTCATTGATTATTCTGCCGGTCATATCAGTTAGTTTGATTGACACATTCGCATCATTTAGTAAAATATAATTGATGGTGATAATGCCGTTTGTGGGGTTGGGGTAAATGGAAAAAGCATTAAGAAGAGTATCACTATTGCTACAACCTTGAGTGTCAGTTACAGTAACAATATATGTTCCATTTTGTGAATTAGAAATGCGTTGAGTTGTGTCAATAAATGTTCCATTGAATGTCCATTCATATTTACAACCTGTAACATTTATGCATGATAAAATAGTAGAACTTTCAATTATTTGGGGATTCGGTAATGGAAATGCTTCTATGGTTATACTTGCGGTGTTGGTACATTTATTTCCGTCCATCCCGGTAACTGTATATGTCTGAGTTGAAGGTAAAATGAAGGGAGTATTATCAATTACTCCTCCTGTCCACGAGAATACTAATAATGTTGATCCTCCACCAATAAGTGTAATACTATCATTGACACAGACGGTTGAATCTGATGCAGACGCTGTCACCGTTGGAATAGTATTGACATTAATAAAAATTGATGAACTAGTTGTGCAATTATTTCCGTCACTTACTGTAACTGTATATGCTGTTGAAGTATTAATGTTAGAAGCAGATACTATATTGCCAACAGTTGAGGATAAGAATGTTGAAGGAGACCAGCTAATATGATCAACTCCGCCGGAAATATTAACTTGATAATCCTCGTACTCGCCATAAATGCTATTATAACAAGATGTATTTGTTCCATTCGTTTTTGATGCTACTCTCATTCGTGTTAGACCGTTAAGTGCGGCTAAAGGAATAGTAATAAAACCAGCCACAGTATAGTCACTTGTATCTTTAAAAAAACATAATTCTCCCGCGTCATTAAAATCCCCGTCTTCATTAAAATCTACCCATATTGTCCTACTTTGTCCATAACTAGAAATGGATACAGAATAAATACTTCCAGCGATGACATTTGCAATTATCGAAGGGTAATAAGTATAATCCATCGAACTACTACTAGATGTATTATTATTAATGGCACCTGAATTGAAATTAAAATTCTCGATTTTATGTATGCTAAGTCCAGAATAATTAACTACGGGAATACAGTAAGCCGAAGATGGGGACGTACTAATATTCATTGTTGAATTTCCCGATCCGCAAAAATTATTTGGCAATGCAGAAACAGAATTAATAATTGGATGCGCATTAAGGGGAACCCTAATAGTATCCCTATTATAGCATCCGTTTGTATCAGTTGCCGTTACAGTATAAGTTTGTGTTGAGACAGGAATGAAGGAGAGATTATTCGTTACACCTGCCGACCAATTATAAACAACATTAGTTGTTGAACTTGCTGACAACACAATGCTATCGCCTATACAAACAGTTACAGGATTGGCGGTTACTGTAAGGTCCACTTCTTGAAGAATTTCTATAGTATCTGTCACCAATCCGCAATAATTTGATTTACTACCTAAGTATTTTCCTTCATCATAAATTGTCTTATTGATTCCCCAGCCTAAATAAGTTAGGCTACCTATTGGCTCAATTTTATGCCACACAACAATTAAATTACTGTATAAGATCATACTGTCGGCACAAAGGGTTGGAAACTGAGGGGTAATTATTATTGGGGCCAAAGGTGTATCAACATAAATATTAAATGTATCTTTTACTATAGCACCGGTTGCATCAGTTGCAGTGAGTATATAAGTTGTATTTGAAGTCGCTGTGAAGCTTGTTGTATCTGTATTTGCTGAGCTTAATCCTGAAGAAGGAGACCACGAATATGTAATTGGTGGTGTGCCGCCAATAATATTGCTTGTTAAGGAAACTGTTGTTCCCAAGCAAGTATGCATATTTACAATACTTTGTTGAGTAGCTAAATAACTATTCCCAAGTTTACCAAATGAATAGGTGTCAATAAAACTGTAGTATCCTCCGGAAGTACAGTTCCCACATAGGGTATAAAAACAATTTGACCCAATTGCATAGATCGCGTTTGTTCTCATAAACAGATGCGGATCACTGGAGTAAAATAAAGAAATTTGAACAATCTTATGCGTCATTACATTATAGACAGTAATGACATTGTTATCACCATATAACCCAACACTTACAAAACTATCCTTGCCACTGATTGATTTAACATCATTGTAAGAAGTTGATTGAGTATTCGGCCATGACACAGATGGGGCAAGATTAAAAACATAATTACCCCAGTTGCCATTGGGAAGTATTTCGCTAAAGCCGTAAGCTATTCCGGAGAGTGTCCATGAAGATGATGCAATATAAATATTTCCGCTTAATTGATTGACTAATGCTTCGCCCCAATCACCACGAAATGACGTGGTAAATTGTTGCAACCATTGTAACGAACTATCAGCACCTACTTTAGCAAGATAAAGGTCGGCATAAGGTCCCCAAGTTGGGGAATAGGCTGCAGTTAATGTAATGCCATTCAATGTAAATGTTCCAAAAAAACCTCCAAAAATAACTACTGTATTATCAGTTGAAGAATAAAGAACATCACTCATTCCTGCATGCATATCCTTGCTCCAAATCAAATTCCCGGAAGACGTAAATTTCTCAAGGAATGTGTTATAACAGAAATAAATATTATTCATACTATCTAAACAGAGGCCATCCGTCAAATAGTTTCCTGAAGATCCAAATTGTTGTGCCCAAATAAAATTTCCACTCTGATTTATCTTGCAGACAAATAAATCAAAGCTCCCGATTTTCGTAAATGTAGTTGCTCCTAAATTAAGATTTGTGGAACTGAATGTACCTTTAAAAATAATATCCTCATTACTGTCAACTTTAATAGAAACCGCTTGTTCCTCACCTGTTCCCGAAATATTATATGCCCAAATTAAATTGCCCAAGGTATCCCACTTCGCTATAAAAATATCTGAGCCTCCCTGATTAGCAAGTGTTGTAGAGCCATACACTAATGGTCCGCCAGAATAATTGCCCGCGGTATACACATAATCATTATGGTAATCTATCGATACAACAGTGCCATTAAAATTATGGCCCCATTCCCAAACCGGTGTCGTTGCAGCATAGGCATTAATCAAAAATGAAAATAAACAAACGAAGACAGCAAGAAGTTTTTTCATACCAATCTCATTAAGTTGAATGAATAAGAAATTATTCTTCTATAAATGTAATGCAGATTATTGAAACAGCCAAGTGTTGCGGATTTCGAGTTAATCGTTCTACCAATTGCCTACTTGCATTTCTCAACTACAAATAGACTAAAGCCAAGAGGTACTTCACACCGCCGAACATCGAACCCCGAATATCAGACATCGAACTAAATGCACCAATACCGCATCGTCTTTATCTTCCCTCTCAATACTCCTTTGATATCGATAATAACCGCTGAGTCGGTGCAGATCGATTGGAAATAAGTTTCATCGAGCTGCTCGTATTCTTTGTGATTGACCGCAAGTATGACGGCATCGTATTGACTGCCAATGGCAGGCGTTAATTCTAAATTGTATTCATGCTTAAATTCTTCAGGGTCGGCATTCGGGTCTACCACTTGCACATCGGCATTGAAGCCTTTTAATTCATTTACCAAATCAACCACCTTCGAATTTCTGATATCAGACACATCTTCTTTGAAGGTGGCACCTAATACCAATATTTTTGATTTCGAAATTTCTTTGCCCGATTTAATAATGTGTTGCGCCGTGCGTGTGGCGACCCAGCCTGACATCCCATCGTTTATACTTCTGCCCGATAAAATAACCCTCGACTGAAACCCTAATTGATTGGCTTTGTAAATCAAATAATAAGGATCTACGCCAATGCAATGTCCGCCTACAAGACCGGGAGAATATTTATGAAAATTCCATTTGGTGCCGGCTGCTTCTATGACATCATAGGTATTGATACCCATTTTATCAAAGATAATAGAGAGCTCATTCATTAAGGCAATGTTTAAATCGCGTTGTGTATTCTCAATTATTTTCCCGGCCTCAGCCACTTTCACCGAAGGCGCTCGATGCACACCTACCGTAATAATCATTTCATATACTTTGGCAATTTCATCCAAGGATTCGGCATCGTTACCCGAAACTATTTTCGTGGTATTCGTAAGCGTATGCACCTTATCGCCCGGATTGATACGCTCAGGTGAATAGCCAAATTTATAATCAATCCCGGCTTTCAATCCGGATAATTTATCTATGATGGGTAAACAATCTTCTTCAGTACAACCCGGATACACCGTTGATTCAAACACCACATAATCTCCTTTTTTAATTACTTTTCCAACAGTCTCGCTCGCCCTTATAATAGGCGTTAAATCGGGTACATTATGTGAGTCAACAGGTGTGGGCACAGCCACTACAAAGAATGTAGCCTCTTTTAATTTTTCTAAATCACTGGTAAACTCAATGGCACAGTTGGCAAAGGCTTGCTTCTCCATTTCATTGCTTGGGTCGATAGCGTTACGCATCATTTCTACCCGTTTTTCATTGATATCGAAACCAATTACGTTGATGGTTTTGGCAAATTCAAGGGCGAGAGGTAAGCCTACATAACCCAAACCTATCACGGCGAGTTTGGCTTCTTTATTAAGGAGTTGTTGATACATAATTGAATCTAAAAATGGCTGCAAATGTAAATAAAAAAGCCAATAGCTGTTAGCTTTTAACCGTTGGGTTAGTATAACCTCGTCAAACTGCTGATCTATTTTCTTTCAATATAGCAACCAATGAAGGCAATTAAAATAATACGTCCTGAAATATTGTTTTCCACTTTTGACTTGACACAAAAGTGGAGCAAAAAGTCAAGACTGTCGAAAAATGGGCTAAAAATTCTATCCTCAGGCTAAAATGAAAAAGCTATGTGACTTATTTTCTTTAGTTGGGCCCGGGTGCTTAGATTAAGCAACAAAATAATCTTCGACATTGAATCTGTGTTTTCATTTTTTAGCCTTCTGATAGAATTTTCTTAACGCCATTTTTCTAAGGTCATCTCTAAGCCGTTGTTGGTATGCAGCGCTGATACTGTGCGTTGGCGTACCAACGACACATCGTGAACAATAAAGACAAGTATGCTTGTTGCTGAAGAACAGCAACAAGGGCATGGAACTAAAAAGCTGAATAAAGATTCTACTGCTGAGCACTAGCCCGGATGGTAGTGGAAAGCCCACAGCGAGGAACGAGCGAGGACTTGGAACGGACAGCCGGACAACAGCTAA
>JANNYV010000563.1:0-1886 GCA_031410275.1 Bacteroidota bacterium | reverse complement strand
GCTTGAATCCTGGATTTCCGCCGTTGCCAGGGTGCAAAGAATCGGTCATTCTTGGGAGAATAATTAATAATGGTATTAACAAAGCCACCGCAAAAATATTGTAAATGGCTGATATTCTGGCTCTTTGCTGTTCGTCATTGAATGAGCCACGTAGAATAATATAAGCAAAATATATTAATAAACCGATGGCAGCACCATTAAGTTTTACGTCATTTGTCCACCAAGCACCCCACGTGTATCTCGCCCAGATACTGCCCGTTGCGATGCCTACGATTCCGAATAAAATGCCTGTATTGGCATATTCCGCTGATTTTGTATCGTGCAACATATCAGAAGTACGCAGATATTGAATCGAATTCCAAACCGAAACAGAAAGCACCGCAAACATTCCAAACCACATCGGAACGTGGAAATACAAGTTGCGAGCAGTTTCGTGCAAGACGGGTTGACGAGGAATTTGTCCAAGAAATCCCCAAATCATTACGTAAGCTAATAGCACTACGGCTAAAATTTTATACCAATTTTTCATATCAGTTACAGCGGGTGGCGTTCCGCTTATCAGTAAATAATTTAATGATACTTTTTATCTATTTTCAATTTATTTAATTTCACTTTTCCAGCCTTCCTCTAAAACGTTTAATTGTTATCTGTTAATTGTTCAATGAACTCAGCTTCTCCAAAGAAACGGAAACAAAATTACACTCAAAACCAACACAATGGCATCAATTGCCAACAAGGTCAATATTTCATCTAAGCTACTGCCTCTATCCAAACCATCTAACGCATTTTTTGAAATTTTTAAGAGCATAATCAACATTGGAATGATGATGGGAAAACTCAAAATTGCCATCAACGTTGAACTATTTTCAGCTTTTGAAGCAATTCCTGCCACCATCGTGAGTGTACTCGAAAACCCTACTGCACCCAAAACGATACTCAACAAATATAAACCAATATCTTCCACAGGATTGCCCATTACTATGGCATATACCCCAAATCCTACCAAAGCTAACACTAACATTAACAGCGTGTTATAAACAATTTTTGAAAGAATAATCCCTACTGGACTCGCCAATGTGTAGTAATACAACAACCGTCCAAAACGCTCTTGGGTAAAACTTTTTGCAATGGCATTCATGGCTGTAAACAATAGAATTATCCAAAAGAGCGTATTCCAAGTAATTTTATCAATCTGATTTGCCTTCAATCGAAATGATAAATAACACACATAGACTGTACTGACGATATACAAAATCATGCCATTGAGGGCATATTTTTGACGAAGTTCTAATCGTATCTCTTTATCTATCAGTGCTTTAATTTCTTTCAACATTCTTTTTTAGGGGTTGGGTTTTAGGGGATAGGATGCAGGTTACAAAAGTAAAAATCTTCCTTTGAAAACTCTAACCTCTAACCCCTAAAACCTAACCCCCAATCCATTACAAAGTTACGACACAAACGAACCTCACGCACACAAACAAAATAATATTTTGACAAACCAAAATGTTTATTCGTTAATACTTTACATTCAAGGAACTCTTTGTTAATTTTGCTTTGTTTTGAATAAATCTAAATAAGGGGATTTAGTTATGCGGTAGTAGGTATGAATTATGAGGTAATAGGTACAAAATGTCTTAAATGAAATTAATTGATTTTAAAAATTTCAATAAATTTCTTTAACTTCATTAAGTGCTATTCACTTCACACCTCATACCTCATACCTCATATCTCATACCTATTCCACATGAAAACCATTGCAGATTTAAAAAAAGGGGAGAGAGGAATAATTGTCAATTTTACGGACGATGAACTTTCTCTCTCCCCTTTTTTTAAATCTGCAATGGTTTTCATGTGGAATAGGTATGAGATATGAGGTATGAGGTATG
>JANNYV010000562.1:0-5010 GCA_031410275.1 Bacteroidota bacterium | reverse complement strand
CACGCCTTCGCCAGCAGATGTTCTTTAATCATCTGCGCTTCGTAACCACTTCCGTAAATGTTGATGCTGACAAATCTTTGTGTTCGCTACCACCTACAACAGCAGGCAAAAGCAAGTAGGGCATTGTACCTTTTCTTTCATACATACTAACATAAGCAAGGAAACTAAATCCAAACATTCTACCTTTGAATTCCCTACCTTCCTTCTGCCTGCGAACCGTTGGCAGTAAGCATTGCAAAACGCTTAAAATGTAGGGTACTAACTTGTTGAGGCGCAAGGTTAATCTCATTTGCATTGCTCATATTTTTACCTTTATTTATTATATATTTTTTAAATAAAAAATATATAATAAGTAATTTTACTTGAAAAGTAAGTATTTTTACTCATAGCCAACAGAAATAGTCTAGTTATCTTTGCAGTAATATTTCTTTTTCGAAATTAAGTATTTCATTAAATGAGAATCAGAAACCATATTATTCTTAAGGCCCATTTACAATTATGGCTTTACAATTTATATCTGGCATTAGCTCAAAAAGAACATCAAGTTCAAAAGGGAATTTTGATTGATATAGAAATAAAATTGTAAACAATTAAAAATAACAAAATGAAAAATATAATAATAGCCGGCTTTTTTATAGCCGCCGTTTGTATGCTTTCTTTTACTTCATGTAAGAAGAGTGTTCAAATTGATAATAAAGCTTCTGCATCTTCGCAAAGCAATTCAAAAAAACTAAGTGCAGGGGAAATTAAATGCAAAAAATATCTCGAGTTGATTCATCAAAAAACGAGAACCAATATTTCAATAGATAGCGCAGTTATATATTTGGAGGGGTCTTTAAATTACGTCTATGTAAGACAGTACAATTATTTCAAGGATAGATTTTATTTTCATAGGCATTACGGTGCTGAAAATACAATGTATACTGATGTAGTTGGAAGTTTATATGATGATATAGTTTCGGATTTAAGTGAATTTAGAGCTGCCATTGAAGACGATGATGTTTGGCCAGGCGTCATCGATGTTTCTCTTAGCCCTGGTGGGGGTATTGATATTGATGCAAATTTCCTGACTGTAGTATTTGATTCTCCAGATCCGCCTCCGGGCCCCTCTAATTCTGAATCGTATAAAAATACAGATGATGCCATGTGTTCAGGAACGGCACCATTTACTATTTTTTCAAATTCTAGTGCAGCAAGTGAAGGGGCTCTTTGGTATTGGGATCAATATATAAATTGGAATTATGTATCTCCTGGAGGCGCAGTTTTTCCATTAAGTATTACACAAGTGGGTTATGCAAGTATCGGTACACCTATTCCTAATCCCAATTGGGTAGGCTCGAATCCTTATTCTCCTTACATCCAGTGGGTAGGCAGCGGTTCAGGTTCAAATGCATGGACAGGAGAATGTATGGCTTCGACAGAATTAAGTTACTACGCATACACTATTAATGCAATTATAACTAACTATTACATTAATACTTCAACTTCTCCAGTTTACAATATGGAATACTTAGGGCAACATACACCAAATACATGGTCTACTACAGGATTGGGAAGTCCTGACGACTATATGTGGTTTGGTGGGTCAATGTTCTTTGGAGATTATGTAGGCGTTTCAATCCCTCCAACTTCATTATAGATTTAGCATGATAGTAAAACTAAGCATACTTAGCATTTTCATACAAATACTTTTGGCTCAACCTTTGTTGAGTCAAAAGTATTTCAATACCAACCAATTTCATAATATACCATATTTCACAGAGCCTCAGGATTGTTATTTCGATAGTCTAACAAATACCTACTTTGCTTCTTTTTCGTCAAGGGGTTTTTCAGATAATTATCAACTATACCTAAATAATTATCTAATAAATTACGATACAGCGGGGAATATTTTGAAACAAGTATCTTGGCTAAATTTTATTCAAGATACAATTTTGAAAACTGAAATGATTGTGAGTTACAGAGATTCTATTTTTTTGTTTGGTAATATGAAAGTAAATGACAGCAATTATCTTTTTATTGCTAATACAGATACATCACTTGCTATTAGAAATCTTAAATATTTTGCCTTTGAACATAATGATTCCAATTTTGTATATTATTTGCGATTTGATAGCACACTGAAAGATTTTAATTACCTCTTTTTTCATAGGACATTCAATTATTCTAACCCTGTTGGTGCTTATACAACACCATATGTTTTAAAACTATCCAAAACCAACATGGATAGCCTGAGGTTATATCAAATTCATAAAAGTGGGATTACACCAGATAGCCGTACTTGTAGTTATGTTTGGAGTGAGTTTTTACTGAACGACTCAACGTTTAAAATTGTACATTCAACAAAATGGGATAGTTTAAATTCGTTGGGGCAACCTCAAAGTACTTCAACTGATTTTAACTTAAGGATTAGCAATATCGATACTGACTTTGTTTATAAGCCACAACAGTCCATTGTTATTTGGGATACTAGTCATTACAAAGATATTTATAATTTATTCTTCACTATTAATACGCCTGCTTTAATTCCTTTTAATAACCAATATTATATTTTGGGAAATCAAGTAGGTATAACTAAAAGTATTGGAAGTTCAACAATTTACTATATCGCAATGTACTTAGTCGACTATCAAACTGACACTGTAAAGAGTTGGATTAAAATTCCAGCTTACATTGATAACCCTTTTGATTCTCTTTCTGCAATGCATATTTTATCAAGAAGGAAAAGCCTGTCCTATGTTGATAAGAATCATTTGTACCTTACTGGCAGTGAAGGGAAAGATGGGGAAGCAATTTTTGTTTATTCATTAGATAGTAACCTTAACGTAAGATGGAGTAGGTTCATAATAAAAGACAGTATAAAAAGATTTGCTGTTTATTCCACTTCTGTCAATCAAAGAAATGAATTATTGATTGCAGCATATGGCGATATTGATAGTTCATTATATGATTATCCGGTTTTAGTAAAAATAGATAGCAACGGAAGTTTTCCTTTAGGTGTTCAAGAAAATAGCTTCGTGACTGGTATAACCATATATCCTAATCCTGCTAAAGATGAGCTAAGGATAAAATCATCTTCTGATTTATCTAATGCTGAAATAGTCATTTATAATATGGAAGGAAAATTACTTAAACGAAGTATTTTAACCTATCCCGAAACTGTAATTCACATTAATGAATTTGATGAAGGATTTTATCTATTCGAAATAACAAAGTATGGAAATAAAATAATGAGTGGGAAATTTATCAAACAATAGTAAGAATTAGTTCTTTAATTATTAAATAGAAATGGTCGGCAAAGCCGACCATTTCTATTTAATAATGCACTTGTTTTTAAATATGCATCATCAAAAAATCAAACGTCTTATAACCATCCGCTTTCATTTCCACAACTTTGTTCTGTTGAACATAATTGTCAGCACTGACTACAATTGTATAGTTTCCTGAGCTTACTTGATGACTATAGCCACCATCATCCTCTGTCAAAACTTCTACCGCAACTTCACCTTCTTTCTGAATTGAAACACTTGCACCAGAAATGGGTGCATTCGTGCCGGTTACTTTTACTTCACCTTTTATTCCGGCAACCGGTGGATTTATTAAATCCCACAATGTACTAAATACAAATAATTTTTTTGTTTCAAGGTCATTTGTAAAAATCACTTGCCCATCTCTAAACATTGCAGTTAGGGTTCTGTAACAAGCATTGTTTGCATTTATTTTAGCTGCCGTAGCTACCGATGTTTCTTCTGCACTTTTAAATGCCAAATACTGATTACTAAAATTTGTTGCTGCTGTTGTATAGGATGCTGCAAAAGTTGCAGGCATATTCAAACTTGGTGCTACGCCTAAAAGCAAGGTGTTATTTGCGGTCAAATAATTCTTGGCGCTTTGATTTAATAACTCCATACTTTCCCAATCATCGTTCGAAGCATCCCTGTAATAATCGCCACCCGCTGCTTTAAATTGTGCATTCCAAACATCTCTATCCGTAAAGGCGGTCTCAATGTAACTTTTCAGCGTTTGAAAATTAAGCAAGCAAATCTTACCCATTTTTACTAAGGCAATCCGTAAAGTCTCTGCTGCTGCACCTCTTGTTGAGTCATCAGGCATCGCTTTAGCTGCTGCGATAGCAGCCAAGGCAGTTGTTTTATAAGCAGCAATGTAAAATGCTTTGTGAGCAGTAAAGTTTGCTTGCTTTAATTGATAATTTGCCCATCCTGTTTCCATTATCGAATACAAATCCTTTTGAGCGCAAGGGTATTCTGGTTTGATTAATTGTGCCATATTAATTAGTTTTAGAATCTAAATGTATGCAATCAAACTATCGAACAATAAAACTGTATCATAATTATATGCCAAAACGACATAATTAAATGCTTTATAATCAAAGAAAAACGAATAGCTGGTAAAAATGAGCGCGTGAATAATACCAAAGAATGTGTAATTCATTTCCAAAGACGTGTAACTAATATCTTAAGATGTGTAATTCATTTCAAAGCATGTGTAATTCATTTCCAAAATGGTGTAATCCATATCCAAACATGTGTATTTAGTTTCCAAAAGAAGGTAATTAATTTCAGAAGGTGCCTAATTGATTTCGGGTTAGATGTTTTTACCATGAGGACTGCCATAATCTGTAAAGCATTATCAATTATAAAAATCTGTGGCTGCAAAGTCAAACCCACTCTCTGCCAATTAATGGTAATCTATTTATCCAAAAGTTAGCGAGACTGCTTAAATGCCTACTGCCAACAGCAGGCAAAAGCAAGCAGGGCTTTCTAGCTTTTCAATCATCTTTTCTTTCTTCTTCTTTTGGTTCTTAATTTAAACATTGTAGCTTTGAATTCCCTGCCTGACTTCTGCCTGCGAACCGTTATAGGGCATAACAATCCGCGCCTAATTGTAATTTCACTCAACCGACGACAAACAAAACTCGGATAATAATTTCCTGTTTCTTGATGCAAATTTGTGCAAGGCTTCCTGTTTCTTGATGCATGAAAACGTAAC
>JANNYV010000561.1:0-6771 GCA_031410275.1 Bacteroidota bacterium | reverse complement strand
CACCGTATTGCTTTTTATTAATTGTATGGTTTCCCAACTGCCATCAATCGGTATTATAATTTCGAGTGCGTCCGGTTTTGAGTCTGCAATTTTTTTTAAGACATCACGATTGATACTTACAAGATCATATGTTGACATATATTTTGTAAATTTTAAAGTTGCTTCCCTTGAACTTGTCTTAGGAAAAAAAAACAGTTTCATGTATAAATGAAGCCGGCGGAATATTATCTATTTGATGTTGAATAAATCCTGCATGTGCAACATGCACAATAAACACGAAAGCGAAAAGTAAGAATTGTTTTTTCATACGACTCTTATTTATCATTGTTTGAAGCATTCGATTGTAAAATTGCATTCTCTGCTTTGAGTTGCTTTATTTCTTTTTCCATTTGTATCATATGAAGGGTGAGCTCTTCAATTTTTTCTAACAATTTTGCATCCATCGTGGCAAGGTCTATACCATTTTCTACCACTTCATTTGCAGACGGTATTCCTGGAAGGTGTTTATTTTCATGAATATAATTTTCTACTTCACTTAAAGGCTTCAGCACATAATTATCGGCAAACACATAATCGGCCCAGTTGCCACTTGTTTTCACAGCCACTTTTACCTTTTCGGTTAGTATGCCTGTTTCTACGTACAACTTATAACCGGCGGGTGTTGTGGTTGTTCCGATAACGACATTACCTGTGGCATCAATCGTTACACGATTTACGTTATTGGTTCCGAAACCGAGTGTGCTGTTTTCTCTGTTTATGATACTCGCTGCATTTCCGGCAGTACGAATATCGAGTCCATCGGTTGTGGTATGACCGGTAGTTGCATTTGTAATTTTTAATGTGTCGCCGGTACTAACTGAATTGATATGCGCATTACTCGCCGGCACTTGATTACCACCGATGCCAACATACCCATTGGTATGAATTAATAATTTAGGAGAAACGGTACTTGAGGATTGATTGTAATAACCAAAGCCAATATTACCTCCGCTCGAAAATAATAAATCGCCTTGTGAATTATTGAACCCAAATAATTTACTACTCGGAAAATTTGGAGCAACATTTCCTATGACACCGGCTGCATATTTATTAAGTACTGCATAATTAGCCGTTGCACTAAAGCCGCTTGCGGTATCATTGAAAAAAGAGAGCCGGGAAGCTCCGGTTGTAAAATTGACATGTTGAATCCTTATTTCATCTGCAATACTCGCTGCTCCCTTGATATGAAGGTTACTTAATGGTGTATTGGTGCCGATTCCAATATTGTTTCCTGTAATTGTATTATTACCACTTGAATAGAGTTGTGCCTGTAGCGAAAACCCAATACATAACATGGGCAAAAGTTGAATTATCTTTTTCATTCTATAATTTGTTTTACGTGATACAAATTTAGTGCCTATTTTTAGAAAGCAGACAGATATCAAATACTAATCTATTATCATTCGTTTGTTTTTGTAGCTTAATAAAGCGGTTATTGGTATACAGCGCTCTTGATGCATATTGGCGTAACAACAACAATAATAAGGCAAGCGTTCATGTTGGTGAAGAACACCAAAAAGGGCAGGAATGCAAGTAGAGTTTCGAAAACTTTATTGAGCATTTTCAGGAAGACCCTATGTAAGGCCTCATGTTGCCAACGCAATGTTAGCTGTTCATTGTGTTTTAATTTATGTCAAAAGTTGTTCAAAAAAGCCACCGATTTGTCGTTCTCTGTCGACAAAATGAATTTCTAAAATCCATTCTCTTTTGTTTCCGTTTGTATCCGGCAAAAACATATCATTCGGATTTTCGGGATGAACATAAAGTCCATAATTTTGCGGTTCTAATCTCTCATGTGGGAAATGTCCTATAAGATGTCCACCAAGTTGTCCGCCATACGAATAACCGTATTTCTTTGCCATCTCAACAATATATTGCCAATACGCTGCACCTGTAAGTTTTGTTTGCATGTGAAACCAATCTTTTGCTTCGTGCCAAGCCCGTTCGATATCCTTTTTTAATTTGTGTTTATGTGGGTCGTTACCAATTACGTAGGTTCTTCCAAAATCTGCTTCCCATTCTTCGAGAATAGGTCCAAAATCTAAAAACAAAATGTCGTCTTCTTGTATTCTTAAATTCGGCGGATTATCATCATAAGGGACTAAAGTATTAACTCCACTTCTTACAATTCGTTTATGCCAATACTTTTTTATTCCGTAAAGTTCGTCTGCTAATTTGAAAACGTCTTCATTCAGTTCATTTTCTGATTTTCCGGGTTTAATCAATTGGCGTTCTTCAATAGCATTGAATAATTGCAAGGCTAAATTTTCTGCTTCGATTAGCTTTGATTTTACTTTATCCATTTTCTAATTATTTAGTCAAGTAGTTCTTGTCTGAAATGAGTCTCGGCGCAATAATCATGAACTACTGAGTTTGTATTAAAAATTGAAAGTACAAATGTTCTTAGTTCTTTTAAATAAATCTCATGATTGTTTATTCTGTGGCAATAATGGCATCATAAAAATTACCGCTTACATCATTGCAAGTATGCTGCGATGATGATGGGCGTTGTTGTACCAACAACAATGAAGGCAAGCTTTCTTGTTGGTGAAGAACGCGAACAAGCGAAGAACAAAGATTATTATTAATGTCATTTTCTAATTCATTTATTGGGAACGGCGTGCGATGGTTATGGCTTTGCAGAGCCGAGAATTTAATTGGCAAACGTTTAATAGAATTTCATTGCTCAAATTTAATATAAATCCCCACATTTTGCCTACGCTATGTTACCGGCTACCATCTATTCTCTATTCAGAAAACTTGGTTATTGTTTTTCTATCATAGCGATACAAACCCATCCCTCTTGTGCTAAACCAAATATTATTGTCTTTGTCTTCAAGCATAAAATAAACCTCCTTATTAAAAATCTTTGTAAATGTTTTGTCTGTTGGATTACTAACAGAGATGTTCGAGTGCCATAATCCGCCAAGTGTATCGCCCATATCTTTTCCGTAATCAGAAGCAACCCATAAATTTCCTGCCTTGTCTTCTAAAATAGCGTTTAATGAACCATTGATTAATTCTTTAGGCTGGTTGTAATCGTTAAATGATTTTCCCGACCCAAATCCTTCATTGAGGCGAGCATCATAACTCCATATTCCAAAATGTCTTGTAGCAAGTAATAAGTTTCCGTTTTTGCTTTCTATTACATTGCGAATCCATCCTTCTTTTTTTGGTTTAAGGCTTTCTATCTTTTTTCCATCAAAGCGGCAAAAGCCTTCGTAACCTGGTGGCATTCCGGATGCAAACCAAATAGTGCCATTTTTGTCCTCTAGCATATCTGACACTAATTTAAGTTGAAGGCTATCTTTATTTATAATATTATCATTCGCTAAAAAACGGGTAAAATATTTTCCATTATAATAATAAACCCCCTCACCGGTCCCAAACCATATTTTTCCACTTCTATCTTGCATTATACTCCAAACTGTATTTTTTGTAGACCATTCAGTATAATAATCATTGTTTATTATAGGCCTAATGGTGAAATTGATGGGGACGCTAATAATTTTATTTCCGTCAGAACGACAAATGCCATTGGTTGTTCCAAACCAAATGTTTCCGGCCTTATCTTCTAATAAAGAAAAAACTGTATTACTACTTAAACCATCTTTCATGGTAAATTGGGTAAACAATTTACCATCGTATTTATAAACGCCTTCTTCTACTGTTCCAAACCAAAGGTTACCATTTTTATCTTGTAACCCGCACGCAACATTTTGATATTCGTTTGAACCTTGTGTCTTTGTAAGTTTCGGCTGTCCAATTAGTGATGCTTTAAGCTCACCTACTTTGTTGGTTTGTGCTTGTGTTTTGGTTTGTCCGTTGCAAGATGTCCAGAAAATCAAAACTAAGAGGAGCGAATTAATTGGTTTGTGTAAGTAATAATTAGTCATATGATATTGGTTCTGTTTGTCAAAGTTAAAATTTTATCTGTTCGTTTCATGAACGATGTTTCAAGTTAACAGTGTCCGAATGATAGACACCAACTTTTGAATTTGTATGGAACATTGAAATTACGAATAACCTTAGTTTTTTTAAATAAATCTAATGATATTGAGCCAGAATACAGGCAGGGAATTTAAAGCTAAACAGTTAGAAAAAAGATGAGTGAATTGCTCCAATGCCTTGTTTATGTTTTGTGCAGTACATTACTTACCGTTAAACATTTTCTCCATATTCTCAAGTGAAGCAGTTACGTCAAAATATATTCCTTCTAAATTATACTTGTTCTTCTTCAATTTTAAATAGTCATTTGACCCACGTAACGATTGGTCACCGGCAAATTCAAAATCTAGGATATTCAATATCGAATATTCGTGGTCAACGCAGATTACATAATATGCAGTAGCCTCTGATTCTCCGTTTCCGCTACTTAGTATTGCATCAATCACGTTATTGATTTTTGCCATATTGATAGCTTTTTCGAGAAAGTTGTTAGTCAACTTAAATAAGTTCGCTTGGATATTCAGCGTTTTCAAATCCATTGGATCTTCTATGAGAATTGAATCGCAATATCGTATTGCAACCTTATATTCTTCAATCCCTAATTTATCTTTAGATAAAAGTTTATTGAGGCTATCCGTAAATTCTGTGCCTCCATAAGGAGAATATTTAGAAGTAAATTGAGCCCCATAATAAAGATGTTGTTTCTCTTCGAAAGTAAAACTAGAGTCACCTTTTAAATATCTCTGAAAAAGGGAATCATAAAATAAATGTGATTTTGAATCACCGCATTCTTTTTCCATTCTTTTATAGTTTGGTTTTCTCCATTCCTGTTGGGAAAAGGAAGATAAACTATAGAAGATAAAAATTAATGTCAATGTACATTTCATCGGTAAGGTTTTTTTAGTAAGGCGCATAACTACTGAATTTGTATTAAAAACTAAAAGTACAAATGTTCTTAGTTTTTTTACAGCTTAGGAATAAAAAATAAGGAATAGAGGCAATTAGATCTCCTTTTTAAACAACAAATGATTGATAGCCATTCGTAATTCGCCATACGAAAATTCATCCTTCAATAATTGCTTGAGAATAGTGGTCGTTCTTTCTTCTGAGCTTTGATAGGTCTTTTTTATTTTTTCAATTTGCTCTATACTTAAGAAGCGGGCTATTTCTAACTCTCCGGTTTTAACAAATTCTGCCAAATGTCCTTCTATGGTTGATACAGTCATGTTTCGAATACCCGCAATTTCTTCTACCAATTTCCCCGATAAAAAATAAGCAAGGCTTTCTTTAGAACTTGCTCCTTTCTCAACCTTTGCCGTTTTAATTTGTAAGACTGTTTTTTTCAATTTCATTGAAGGGTCAAAAAGATTTCCTTCATCATAGGTACAATCTTGAAGTTCGAATATTTTTTGCCAACATTTTCCTTCAATTTCAATAACGGCTGCAATGTATTTCTTTAGTTTGCTTTTACCGCCAAGTGATTTTAAATAATTCTCCCTAGGAACCACAATTTCTTCGTAAAGCAATTTTATGAAATATGAAATGCCTTTCTTCAATCGTTCTTTTAAGGAACTTGTATTTCCTGTGAGGGTCATTTCATGCAGAATAGCGTCTAACTGAATGATAAATTTATCAGCTACTGTTTTTTGTTCTTTGGCTTTATCAATTAATAGTTTTGCAAAACCAACGGCTTCTGCTTGCTCGGGTAATGATTTTGAAAGCAAGGTTATTTCTTCAAACTCATACATCATATCCATGATACGTTGCCATTTAAACATGGAAATCAGTTTCTCCGATTCGTATTTAAATTTCTCTTGTTGTAATTGATGCTGCAGTGTACTTTCCTTTTCTTCCTGCATGGTGAATGTTGCAATTCGGGCTTCGGTATGTAATGCATGTTCGGTAATACGCGAATGCAATACAATGCCATCGAGCGATGTGCAGCGACTAAGCGCAACATACACTTGTCCGGGTGCGAATGAACTCCCGGCATCAATGATGGCCTTTTCAAATGTCAGTCCTTGACTTTTGTGAATGGTAATTGCCCAAGCAAGCCGCAGAGGATACTGCATAAATGTACCTGTTACATCTTCATCAATATTATTGGTTTCCTTATTTAATTTGTAGGTAATGTTTTCCCATTCTTCATGTGCCACCAACATTTCTTCATTGGTATCAGAAAAGCGAATATAAATTTCTTCCCCGTTTATTTTTGAGACCACCACTATTTTTCCATTATAATATTTTTTCTCCGGGCTGCTGTCATTTTTTACAAACATCACTTGTGCGCCTTCTTTCAATTGAAGGATCATATCAGTTGGCAATTGTTTATCACCAAACTCCCCTTTTATTTGTCCCTTAAATTCGAACAGTTTTGTTTTCAGCTTTCGTAATTCATCTGCATTAATGACATCCGCTTTATGATTATGCGTTGTAAGAGTAATATAATTTTTATCTTTTCCGGCGAAGGTCGGATCATAGCGTTTATTCAGGGTATAAAAATCTTCTTCTTCTAACTCATTGTGACGAAGTTTATTGAGAAGATCGATAAAGGTTTGTTCACTTTGCCGATAAATCTTTTTCAGTTCAATATACACCAAGGGCGATTGTTCTAATACTTTCGCATCAAAGAAAAAAGGACTGTTGTAATAATTATCTAACAGTAATTTTTCGGCGTCTTTCACTACCGGAGGCAGCTGATATAAATCGCCGATAAAGAGTGCTTGTACACCGCCAAATGGTTTTTTGTTTTTGCGAAAAACTTTTAAAATCGTATCAATCGCA
>JANNYV010000560.1:0-2963 GCA_031410275.1 Bacteroidota bacterium | reverse complement strand
GGTATAATAACCTTGCAAAAATAACGTCAGGTTTAACGTAATAGAGCAAGTATTAATCACACTGATATTTGTTCCGTTGTTCGAACCAATAAATGCAGGCAACGAACTTATTACCCGGATACGGTATGCAGCGCCTACCGCAGTTGCCGGTGGAATCGTCGCGGTAATAGTACCGGTTACCATATTGCCAGTAAGTGTTCCGATTGTTGTAGGGCTTGCAAAACTACCAGTTGCATTTGACAATTGAGCAGTAAAAATATTGCTTGCACTGATAATGCCACTTGATGTAAATGGCACAGAAACAATACTACCCGGACAAAGTGATGTTGTTACTGTTCCTGTTCTTACTTGTACCTCAGGTTGCTGAAAGCCTTGTGTAAGCATATTACTTCCTGCGGTTAATGTTGGAATAACGGTTTCTCCGATGGTCCAAGATAAAGAGCCATTAGACGCTGAAAAATATCCTCCTGCACTCGGAAGTACTGATGGACTAAGCGTTTGAGCATTGCAATGGATAATGGATAATTGACAATTGAGAATGAATACAGCAAGGACTAATTTTTTCATAGATTTAGTTTTATCAAATTTCAATCACAAATATACTGTTTGTCATTCGGATAGAATAACCCTTTTGGGTGATTTTTTCGCGATAAGGTTTCGAGCCACTTTAATCTTTAGAATTTCTCGGAGCGTGTGGGAGTAATTCAATGAAGAAAGAATATTTCTACAAGAAAACATGTTGCTATAAAATATTCCCTGTTCGTAATATGCTCAATCCTGAAATATTATCTCATTATTTTCTCACTCATCTCAAAAATAATTTCACCTCCGTTTATGATATTAGTATGAGAAATCATATTGTTTAAAATTTTTCTGCCATTTATAGTTGCACTTTTTACATACACATTTTCATTGCGTTGATTATGAGCAAAAGAGAAATTACAAAAATTGGTATTTCCTGAGTGAATTCACTACCTCAAGCAAAATGATGCATTTCGAACTATGAAAGTAAATTTTGTTTTCTCTTGTATTGCTCAATTGCAACATCTTTCAGAGAAAAAAACAAAGGAGACAAATCGTTGTAAAAATGATTTGTCTCCTTTAGCGGAGAGAGAGGGATTCGAACCCCCGGACCTTTGACAGTCAACGGTTTTCAAGACCGTCGCAATCGACCACTCTGCCATCTCTCCGCGGCAAATGTAATACAACGAAGTTTCTCTTTCAAAAAATTGTTTGATTTTATTTAGCATTCATTTACAAATACCTTGGCTATTGACTTTCAGCTTATATCACTATCAATTTAATTGAATGGAATCAGTTTATTGCAGTCTTTATTGAAATTTTAAGCCTTCAATAATTTACACCCGTTCCTGTTTCAGTTTGTATTCAAACAAAATAGTTCTACTTCCTTTTTTGTATAAAAATTTGATACTACTTTTGTTGCTATGAGCGAAGTACAAGCACCTCCCAAAACTACACTAACTGTTACCATCGATAATATAACGCTCGAAGTGGTTCCGGGCACCAGCGTGTTGCATGCAGCCCGTATGATAGGTGGCGAAGTGACACCACCAGCCATGTGTTATTATAGTAAGTTAGAAGGCAGTGGTGGAAAGTGTCGTACATGTTTGGTAGAAATAGCAGCCGGTTCAGCAAAGGATCCAAGACCGATGCCTAAGCTACAAGCAAGTTGCAGAACGAATGTGATGGATGGAATGGTCGTGAAAAATATTACAAGTGAAAAAGTAAAAGAAGCTAGAGCTGGAGTTGTAGAAATGTTGTTGGTGAATCATCCACTCGATTGCCCAATTTGTGATCAGGCCGGGGAATGCCATTTGCAAGACCTCGGTTATGAACATGGTAAAGAAGGAACACGATACGAATTCGACAGACGTACATTTGAAAAGGAAGACATTGGGCCTTATATAAAACTTCATATGACGCGTTGCATCTTATGTTACAGATGCACTTACGTGGCAGACCAATTGACAAATTGTAGAAGCCATGGTATATTAGAACGCGGCGATCATGCAGAAATTTCAACGCTTATATCAAAAGCGATTGATAATGATTTTAGCGGTAATATGATAGATGTTTGTCCGGTAGGAGCGTTAACCGATAAAACATTCCGTTTTAAAAACAGGGTGTGGTTTACCAAGCCGGTGACTGCACATCGAGATTGCGACAAGTGCTGTGGCGAAGTGACTTTGTGGTATAGAGGTGATGATGTATTGCGTGTGACAGCACGCAAAGATGAATGGGGCGAAGTAGCCAACAATACCAAAGACGGTAAGCCCGGATGGATTTGTAATACATGTCGATTCGATAAAAAAGAAACAAAAGATTGGGTCATAGAAGGTCCTATGAAAGTAAACAGACATAGCGTTATTTCGCAAGGGCATAGCGAAGCTAGGATGCACCCGAACGAAACAATTGCTAAAGTCATGAGTGGACGGGAACCAAAATTATTAATGGATATTCACAGCGTGAGTGATGTAAATAAAGATTGATAAAACACACATGCTAGAAAAATTACAAAAACGCTGGAAGGTTGGTGCCACTCAATTATGTTTGATTCTATGTGTATTTACTATCACAGGATTTACTACGGCCTATATTTCGAAACAAATTACCTCTTGGTTGGATATAGAAAAATTTTCGTTTTACTATTGGTTGCTTAAAATAGTCGTCCTCATTTTTGGGTATCAAGTTATTATTCTTTTAGTATCAATTCCTTTCGGGCAATTTTCTTTTTTTTGGAATTATGAAAAGAAAATTCTAAGAAGAATGGGGATGATAAAGAAGGAAGAGCAATTTGAAAATGAGCGAATTTGAAAATGATTATGACTTCTATCCTGTTGATTTGGTAATAACCCTTTGCTTTCTTTTGTTTTTCTTCTCTTTGTGAAACTTCTAGGGTCATGTAAATATGAACTTGTCGTTAGCGTGAGGGATAGTAGCGG
>JANNYV010000559.1:0-3745 GCA_031410275.1 Bacteroidota bacterium | reverse complement strand
GTTTATTACGAATGGAAATTACATAACCACAAGTACCGCCAATGTAGTCATACAGGCATCAAAATTTATTGATTTCAATACAGGTTGCGACCTGCAAGGAACTGTGAATGCTCAAATAGCGCCTGTTGGAAATTGTAGTACTTGGTAAAATATTCCTAATCAAATCAACCTTCTTTAAAAAATTAAACTCATGAACAATAAAATTAAATTTATTCTTGTGCTATTCATTGTCAAATTGTCGAATTATCAAATTGTCAAATTGAATGCCCAATCCTTGTCTCCTCAAGTCATCGCCTCTGCAGGCGGTTATCATAGCAACGCCAACAATTCACTTTCATTCACGATAGGCGAAACAAATACTCAAACCTTATCATCGGCTAGCAATATGCTCACACAAGGTTTTCAACAACCATATAAAATGACCTTGAATTTGAAAGCCTATATACAAGGGTATTATCAAAGTTCAGGTATGATGGGAAATGTATTATACACGCAAGGTATAACTTCGTTACCCGGAACAGAATGCGATACGATGCAAATTGAATTGCGACAAAGTACAGCGCCGTATAATTTGGTAAGTGCAAATAAACAAGTTATAAAAAGGAATGGCACTGTCACTTTCAGCGGAACAGCTGCAATAGGACAATCATATTATATTGTACTCAAGCATCGCAATGCCATTCAAACATGGAGTGCAAACCCTGTTTTATTAAATGAAAATACAACCTACGATTTTACAACCGCAGCCAACAAAGCCTATGGTTCAAATCAAACGGAAGTAGAGCCCAATGTGTTTGCATTTTATTCCGGTGACTTAAATGCTGATGAAAATATTGATTTGCTTGATGCATCTAATATTGAAACAGATATCAATGCATTTGCATTTGGTTATTTCGCAACCGATATCAATGGCGATGGTAATGTTGATTTGTTAGACTCTCCAATTGTTGAAACCAATATTAATGGCTTTGTGTTTTCAAGTCACCCTTGACAGCTAATAGCTATTGGCTTATAGCTACTAGCTTTTGTCATGCTGAGTGAGGTCGAAGTATGCTCCCGATACTATTTCTCTTGCCTCATGTTTCTGCACGGGAACCCTGTGTATGTTTCTTCACCAAGTAATGTGAATGTCATGGCTTTGTCAACTTATTGAAATTTAACCATTTCAGCCAACATTAAGCTTAAAAAAGACAACCATTTTCTTTTACTTGCTGTCTGTTAATTGATATAAATCCTAATCAATTTAAAAACAAGTCAGCAATATGAAAACAGTATTACAAATCATCATTCTATTTTTTGTTCTTCAAGCTTCGGCAACAGCCCAAACATTCAATGCAAATTTAAGTGCAAAACTTCAGTCGAGACTGGACAGTATGTTGTTCTCATTTCCTTTTACCAAAGGCATGTCTGTAGGTGTATATTGCCCGGGACAAGGTATTTGGGAAGGTACAAGTGGAGTCTCTTATACAGGACAACCCATCACCACCAATATGGAATTCGGCATTGCCAGTAATTCAAAATTATTTACTGCGGTTATTTTATTGAAGTTAGCTGAACGTAATATTTTGAAACTCGGAGACTCACTTAGTAAGTGGTTACCTACCTATCCAAATATAAATCCCAATATTACAATCAAACAATTACTCAATCATACCAGCGGCATTTCAGATCCGTTTCTTACATCAGGGTTATTAGATTCTATTAATGCACATCCGACACATGTATACACACCTGCAGATGTAGTCGCTTTAATTCAAGCTCCTTTATTCAGTGCGGGTACAAGTTATGGATACTCTAATGCAAATTATATCATTGCAGGTATGGTGGCCCAAAGTGCAACCGGTATTCCTATTCATCAACTCATACGCGATAGCCTTCTTACGCCCTTATCATTAGATAGTATTTATTACGATATTAAAGAACCGGTTTACGGACCCATTGCTCATCGATGGCATGACAGTGTTGACTATAACGATACCTCAAGAATTTCGTTGAACACTGCCGGAGGTCCCGCAGGCTCTTTATTTTCAACCGCAGGTAATATTGCACTTTGGTATAATAAATTAATGAGCGGGCAAGTATTAAGCCCAAGTTCATTTGCTCAACTAACCACCTTTGCAAGTCCCGGAAATTATGGGTTAGGATTAGGACGATTTACATTTTTCGGGAATACTTGTTGGGGACACGGAGGCTCAACAATTGGCTATACAAGCAGAACAATTTATGATCCTTGCATGAAAGTAGCAGTATGTGGGTTTTCAAATTCTGATTATTCCGCTGTCGATGGAAGCACCGCCATGATATATAAAGTGCTTGTTGATTATTTACCAAGATGTCCCGGAAACCTCACAGGATCGACCTCCGTTTGTCAAGGTCAAAATTCAGTGTTTTATTCCATTCCTCCAATCGTAAATGCAACCTCTTATGTTTGGACACTTCCAAACGGAGCCACCGGAACAAGTAATACAAATACAATCACCATCAATTATACTACGTCAGCAGTCTCAAGCCCAATTACAATTAAAGGTATAAATATGTATGGTGAAAGTGCCACTGCATCCTTAAATGTAACTGTTAAGCCATTGCCATCTATCACAACAACAGCAAGCCCCGCAAGCATTTGCACAGGTAGCTCTTCATCGCTGACTGCAACCGGTGCTGCACTATATACTTGGCAACCCGGCGCATTAACCGGTGCTTCAATTACAGTGACGCCTGCAGCAACAACAACCTATACGGTTACTGCAACATCTTCGCAAGGTTGCACTAAAACCGGAACTAAAATTGTAGTTGTTACACCTTGTTCAACACTTTACTTGAAACTATTTCTTGAAGGATATTATACCGGCAATGGAGTCATGAGAAATGCATTACAACAACAAGGAGTCGCCAATGCAACATCAACAATGACAGATACAATTGTTGTTGAATTGAGAAATAGTTCATTCCCTTATGCATTAGTAAATTCGACTAAAACTATTTTGGCTACAAACGGAAATGTGATCTGCAATTTCAATAATACCGGTTCATATTATATTGTAGTAAAACATAGAAACGGCGTAAAAGTATGGAGTGCCATTCCTGTTTCTATTGGTTCTTCTTCAGTATTATATGATTTTACAACGGCTGCAAACAAAGCCTTTGGAAGTAATCAAAAAGCATTGGGCGCCGGTGTATTTGCTTTCTATTCAGGCGATATTAATCAGGACGAAAATGTAGATTTATTAGATGATTCAATTTTGGAAACCGATATTAATAATTTTACATTCGGCTATTTTGCAAGTGATATTAATGGTGATGGCAATGTGGATTTGTTGGATGTACCTATTGTTGAAACAAATATTAATGCATTTATATTTTCGAATCACCCGTAGATGCAAGATATGAGATGTGAGATATGAGTAGTGAGAAAATACAAATTAGAGAATAGGTCAATTCTGAAATGAATTTCATTTTCAAATTTTCAAATTATCTCACTGATGCTATAAAATAAATGCTGTTGAAAAATATGGACATGAAATAATTTTCACGCCTAATTCAGTATCCATTTTTCATTGTCATTCATGGTGCATCAGTGTATCTTTATTTGAAAGTTTAGCATAAATTTCAGATAAGGTTGCAGGGTGTTTAAATGCAAATTTTATTCCTAATTTGTATTTTCTCACTACTCATATCTCACATCTCATATCTTGCATCTACGGGTGATTCGAAAATATAAATGCATTAATATTTGTTTCAACAATAG
>JANNYV010000558.1:0-1879 GCA_031410275.1 Bacteroidota bacterium | reverse complement strand
CTTATAGTAGTTCCGGCAGCTATAATGTTTCATTGACTGTATCTGATGGAGTCACTAGTAACACAAAAACAATGCCTGCTTATATTTCAACAACCGGTTCAATTTTACCTTTGGCGGAAGGATTTGAAGGCGTGCAAGACCCGCCAAACGGATGGAAGATTATTGATAATACAACACTAGGTGTTACCTGGGCAAAAGTAAGTACTGTAGGCGGTTACGGACTTTCATCATCGTCGATGATGTTTGATAATTATTCATGGAATAACCCCGGTGAAAAAGATGAATTGTATGTAAAACGATTAAATTTTTCCGGCTCTACTTCAGTACGATTAACGTTTGATATTGCCTATCAAGTTTTCTCAGGGTATTCAGATTCATTGGCTGTATTGGTCTCAACAGATTGTGGAGCAACCTTTACAAAAGTATATCAGAAAGGAGGCAGTGTGTTATCATCAGCAGGAAGTGGAGGAAATAATTTTGTACCAAGCGCAACTCAATGGAGAACAGACACCGTTACATTAAATAGTTATGCCGGTCAATCAAATGTACTGATAGCTTTTCAAAATATAAACGGTTATGGCAATAAACTTTATATAGATAATGTGAATATTATCAGCACTTGCACTTCACCCACATTACCAACTATTGCTGCAACCGCATCTACGACATGTAGTGGACAAAACACGACACTCTCTATTTCATCCGGCTCACTAAACAGTGCCACCAATTGGTATTGGTATAGCGGAACTTGTGGCGGCACATTTGTTGGGACCGGCAGCAGTATTATTGTTGCGCCCACTACAACCACAACTTATTATGCCCGCGGTGAAGGAGGATGTGTCATACCCGGCACCTGCATTAGTAAAGTTATTACTGTCAATCCATTACCGATTGTCACGGCGGTCAATGTTAGCGGATGTACAGGAGCAGCCATTGCATTATCGGGCACACCCGTTGGTGGCACATATAGTGTAGCCAACCCATACACAGGCCCAAGCACAACCTATACGCATACCTACACAGATTTGAATGGGTGTACCGCAACTTCATCGGCTGCAAACATTACGGTGACTCCATGCTCATCAACATTAAATTTAAAATTATTTTTACAAGGCTATTATGCAGGAACAAGTACCATGGTTTCTACTTTAATGAATCAAGGAATTGGGAGTAGCAGTACAAACACCGATACTATTACTGTTGAATTAAGAAATCAGAGTGCACCCTTTGCTATTGTCACTTCAGTGAAAACCATGCTTCATACAAACGGAACTGCCACATGTATCTTCCCTCCGCTTTCGGGCTCATATTACATTGTGGTTAAACATCGAAATACATTACAAACATGGAGTGCCAATAGTATCTTGTTTGGGACCACAACGACATATGATTTTTCAACAGCAAGCAATAAAGCATACGGAAATAATATGATACAAATGAGTCCGGGTGTATGGGCATTGTACACAGGTGATATCGTTGTTGACGAAAATCTCGATTTGTTAGATGCAACCGCTCAGGAGGCGGACATTAATAATTTCTTATTTGGCTATCAAGTAAGTGATTTGAATGGTGATGGCAATGTTGATTTATTAGATACATTCTCTTTAGAATTAAATATCAATAATTTTATTTTCTCAACTCACCCTTAGAAAAATTCATGATGAGTCCATAGTCTAATAATGAATTCTCTAAAACATCTAAAATTTCTATTTACTAATTTTATGAGCTTTTTTAGATTTATATTGTTCATCATCATTTTTTGTAAGCCTCTAGATACAATTAAAGCTTGCGCTTGTGCTGTTTTACCTCACACTTTTATTGAGGGGTTGAATTTATACATAGGTGCTGGGATCCCATTTAAAATAGTTAAAGGAGTTGT
>JANNYV010000557.1:0-4126 GCA_031410275.1 Bacteroidota bacterium | reverse complement strand
ACACATGACCCGCATGGCGACCCCATCCCCGACATCAAAGGAAAGGTAAAGAGTATTTCAAAAACAACGTTAGCTGAGGCTGAAATAGGAACTACCTACAAAGTAGTTGCTGTGAAAGATTCATCAAGTGAATTCCTCCATTATCTCATGCAGTTGCATATTACATTGTCTACCCCAATAAAAGTATTAAAAAAAATAGAATTCGATAATTCATTGTCCATATCAGTTCATAAAAAAGAAATTACAGTGTCTGAGAAATTTGCCCACAATATTTTAATAAGCTAAAATCTTACAATGCGCATCAGCAAAAAAAACTATTTACAGTTTATAAACCCCTTAGAAATTCTACGGACAAAAAAAATTCTTCAAAATAATCCGACCGTCAGTTTATTGCCCTCTTTGCAACAGGAATCTGTTTTAAGTTTATACCAATATGATGAGCAAGAATGTTCGCTCAACTCAAGTATCACTAGTGATGAAATTATGATTTCTTTATTTGAAGGTGATAAAAATTATTGGTTGAATCTTGATATATTAAATACTGAAACAATTGAAAAAATAGGAAAAAATATTGGCCTGCATCCCTTGATCGTTGAAGACATTCTCAGTAAAAACCAACGGCCAAAGTCTGATGAAATTGATAATTTGTTTACTTGTGTCCTTCATATGCTTTATTATAATGATCAAAATAAAAGTATTGAAAGTGAACAAGTCAGTTTTGTATTAGGCACAAACTTCCTTATTAGTTTTCAGGATGATTGTGTCCGTGATTTATTCAACCCTATTCGAGATAAGCTTAAACACACGCATACAAAACTAAGACAACAGGGACCGGATTATTTATTGTATGCTTTGCTTGATGGTATTATTGATCATTACTTTATAGTACTCGATAAATTAGCCATTCAAATTGAAAAACTCGAAGAAGATATTTCTAGAGGTAATTCTGAAAAATACTCCATGAATCATATCAATGATTTACGGAAGGAAATTATGTTTTTCAAACGAAATGCTCATCCGGTCAGGGAACTGATGAACAGTATAGTCCGTTCAGAAAATCCAATGATAGAAGAACGGAATATCAAATACTTTAAAGATATTTATGACCATATCATTCAGGCTAATGATTTGTGTGAGACTTATAGAGACGTGATTACCAATATTCGGGATTTGTATTTAAGTCAGGTAAATTTAAAGCTGAACGAGATTATGAAATTCCTCGCTATTGTGACTGCTTTGTTGGCTCCGGCTACCGTCATCGGTGGTATGTTTGGAATGAACTTTGACAAAATCCCATACCTTCATCAACAAAATGGGTTTTGGATTGCAACGGGCTTAATGATTATCGTTCCTCTTTTTATGCTGTACTATTTTAAGAAAAAAAATTGGTTTTAAATAAAGGTAAAAATACCGTATGGAAACGTCTCAAGTGAGATGAGGAATAAAAAATATAAATGACTCATGTTGCATGAAATACAAGTTAAAACAGTACTCAATAAAACCAAGAAAAGAGACCCTTGGTTTTTAGATGACTACACAATTAACCCTTATAGTGCTTGCTCATTTAATTGTTTGTATTGTTATATACGAGGCAGTAAATATGGCATTCATATGGAAGATAAATTGGCAATCAAATCAAATGCGTTGGAAGTATTAGAGAAACAACTTTCAAATAGGGCAAAAAAAAATCAACACGGTATTATTGTACTATCATCAGCAACCGACGCTTATTTGCAGGTAGAAAAAGAACAACAATTAACCAGAGAAATTCTCAAGCTCATTTTAAAATATCGCTTTCCTGTCCATATCATAACAAAATCAGATTTGGTTATTCGAGATATAGATATCCTACATGAAATTAATTCTTCTTCAATACTCCCCGCTGATTTAAAGCCATATCTGAAACAAAATGTACTGATTACATTTTCTTTCTCTACAATTGATAATGCCATTGGAAAACTATTTGAACCCGGTGCTACTCCACCAACAATAAGATTACAAACATTAAAGACTATGCTTACTAACGGTTTTACAAGTGGAGTAAGTTTAATGCCATTAATTCCATATATAAGTGATACCGGAGAACACTTAGAGTTAATGTTTCAAACATTTAGAGAAATAGGGGTTCATTATATATTGCCCGCATCCCTTACATTATTTGGGGCCAATTCCTCTGATAGCAAAGTATTAATGATAAATGCCATTGAAAAATACTACCCTCATTTGATTGAGAAATATAAACGTTTCTTTACCAATTCAAATCAAATGCCTGCCTATTATACAAATGCCCTTGAAGCAAAAACGAATGAACTGTGCCAAAAATATGAAATAAAAAACCGCATCATTTCATTTATTGAAGAATAATTTTTTTGATACTTTTTTTCTCCCCATCATCTATTTTTATAAAATAAATTCCCTTTGGCAAACAGGATACATCTATTTTTAATTCATTCTTTTTAAGGATAACTTGATACACTTTATCACCAACCATATTAAATACCTCAACCTTTATAGTATTGACTTTATCCTTTGTAGAAATTGAAAGAACACCATTTGATGGATTCGGAAAAATTTTATATTCTTCCAACTTGGCTTCATCAAAACCAGTAACAACTGGCTGCAAATTAAAATTATCTAATCCAACCGTACCCGTACCACCCGCAACCCCAATATTGACAGTTAAATAATTTGCCGCCAACATCGCTTGAAAAACATAGGTTTCACTAGACCATGTGTTTGACAAAGGCGCTGTAAATGTGTGCACTGCAGTTCCCATGAGTGTGCTATCATTTGAAAGACCAATATCAATTGGTGATGTATTGGGACCACAATAACGCTTATCAAATGTAAGTGTATACTGAGCCCCAAATGTAAGCGTGCTATTTAATTTAAAACTAAATGCCAAATAGGGCCACACGCTCCCCGTTGGTGAACATGTAACAAACCAATTCCCATCAGAGGCAGTACCACAAGTATTTGAGGTGATTAAATCCATTGAGCCAAAATCAACTTCAAAACAATCAGCTACTGTTGTTGACCAAGCAGTGGTTAAGTTTACACTATTTGTGGTGGCATTATTATTTTCAAAACTTCCGTTTAAGATAAGGTTTTGAGAATGCAATACACCCGTACTAAATAAAATGGTTATGAATAGTTTGAGTACTTTCATGATTCTAAAATTTATAAACACAATAAAATTCGTTTTGCTTTTCAAAGATATATTTTTTGCACTGATATTTCTTTCTTGTTTTAATGATAAAAAAATTAGTCATTCAAAAGTGAATGAGTATATTGCGTTTAAATATCAACACCTACTCAATTGATATACCAATTTATACCAATACGAATCTATCAAAATGTTTGTTTGCAAGTGACACAACATTGTTCAGTCGCATATCAAATTCAAATTGTAAAATCCTCCCACTTTCATTTTATCATCACCCAGACAACAGAGTTAATTAAATTTATTTTTCTCTTACCTTTTAAAATTAAACAAGCAGATGAATGCAGTTTTAGTTGATGATGACCAGTTAAATATTGAATTATTAAAAAATTTGCTGCGTAAATATTGTCCGTCTGTGCATGTCGTAGGCGCTGCCGAATCAGTAGATGAAGCGCTCGAAGTTATTATTAAAGAGCAGCCAGATGTAATATTTTTGGATATTGAATTACATAATCTGACGGCAAAAGATTTACTCAATTCAATCAATTTAGAATCTTTACAAGTGATTATTATCAGTGCCTTTGAGAAGTATGCACTTGAAATGCATAAATATCCGGTGACTGATTATTTGCTCAAGCCCTTATTAATTCCTGATTTAATTGCCGCAGTAAACAAAGCAGGCAAGCAAATAGAAAAACTTAAACTGCAGGAATTGAGTAATGCAAAACAAAGTTTGAGTCAGTATATCGCACTTCCTGAAAAGGACCATATGAATATCACCAATATGGATGAAATTATTCGGTTTGAAGCAATGAGTAATTACACAAAAATTATGACCAAGGAAGATAAATTTGTCATCTCATCAAAAACATTAAAAGAGTATGAAGAGTTATTACCAAGGAACAAATTTATCCGCGTTCATAACTCTCATATTGTCAATAATTTATTTGTCAGTAAAACTCT
>JANNYV010000556.1:0-2430 GCA_031410275.1 Bacteroidota bacterium | reverse complement strand
TGTTTCTGTTGCTTTACGGCGTCGGAAAGTTCTGGGCATTTTTTAGCCATAGCCAAAAACTTGGCCGTTGGGGAATACTCGAAAAATTTACGATTACACCAACCCATCATTTACTGCATCATTCGTGTAATGAAGATCATCTCAATAAAAATTTTGGCGAAACCTTTATCATTTGGGATATCCTGTTTGGAACATTTAAAAAAACGAATCAATCACTTCGGTATGGTATTCTCGAACCTGTTAAGCACGTTGATTTCAGCGATGTGATGTTCCATGAATTTAAAAGTATGAGAGAAGATATCAGACAGGCTAAGCACTGGAAAGAAGTCCTGAAAATTATATTCGGGGAACCGGGCTCTCATCTTCAACAAAAAATATCGTCACCGGTTCATCAAAATTCATTCATCTCAAATCCGATTCAATGAATATGACGATCATTCTTTTTCCTATTCTTTTAGCCACTTTCATAACATGGTATAAGGAGCCGAGAATTTTCCTATTTCTTTTTTATAAAATTGTATTTCGATACAGAACAGGGAAACCCTTACATATCGATAAACAGCTAAATTTTCCTGAAAGTAGTTTGCTCGAAAGTAATTGGAAAGAAATTTATGCTGAGTTAGAGCAATTCAGAAATGAGAATAAAGCACTACCAAAATTTCATCAGGTTGATAAATCTAATTATAAAATTTCGTTTGATAATGGACCGGCCTGGAGAACGATTGTCTTAAAGGCATACGACGGATATTTTGCCCATAACTGTAAGCAATTTCCAAAGACGGTTGCATTATTAAAAGATATAGATTGTATTTCAACAGCCATGTTTTCAATCTTGGAACCTCATGTGCATATACCACCACATACCGGCAAACTCAGCGGTTTATGGCGTTATCATCTTGCGTTGTCAGTGCCGACTTCGCCGGAATGTTTCATCATCATTCATGAAGAAAAATATAACTGGAAACAAGGTGAAGGTATTTTATTTAATGATACCTATCTTCATTCAGTGGCTAATAACACGGAGGAATATAGAATCGTTTTATTTCTTGATATAAAAAAACATACGGCGGGTATATTGCATTGGATAAGCGAACTGATTTTATATCTTATAAATATATCGCCCATGTTTAAGCGAGCATTGAAAACAGGTACCATAAAAGTAGATTGAACTTGTTCTCTCCTGTCTTAATGAAATTTATTCCTTTCTTCTTATCATCTTAAACGTATTAAAGTGTATTATCTTCGCAGGCATCTGAAAAAAATATTTGTATGAGCGTAGATTATGATGTAAAAAGGAGAAGTAATGCATTGTGCGAATTATGCGGTGTGGATAGTGAGCATGTACTGTTTCCCATTCCTGCAAGTCCGGGTAATAAAGCAGCGCATCATCTTTGGTTATGTATTACATGTGAAACGCAAATAACAAACCCTACATCGGCCGATGCCAATCATTGGCGAATACTAAATGATACGATTTGGAGTGAGATGCCCGCTGTGCAGGTTGTTTCTTGGCGTATGTTACACAAATTAAAACATCTCGATTGGGTTCCTGATTTATTGGATATTGCTTATTTAGATGATGATACACTTGCATGGGCAAAGGCAAGCGGAGAGGATAAAAATACTGAAGACGATATCAAACATGTCGATTGTTTTGGTGCTGTACTCAATCATGGCGATACTGTTGTTTTAGTAAAAACCTTAGAAGTAAAAGGAGCCACATTCAACGCCAAGTTAGGAACAGTCGTTCGAAAAATTCGTTTGGTAGAGGATAATCCGGAACAAATTGAAGGGAAGGTAGAAGGCTCGCAAATTGTTATCCTGACCAAATATGTTCGAAAGTCGAATCCGTAAAAAGTTGATTTTTATCTGTACCATTCAAAAACTATTTTTGGCCAATGTCATTTAAACAAACCATGTACGCAACATTTGTTGCACTTCTTGATGAGAAAATAAATTCATTTCAATTTGCATTGGATGAATTAAGTATGAGTGTGATGAATGAAACGAAAAGTACAGCCGGTGATAAACATGAAACAGCCCTAGCCATGTTGCAAGCCGAACAAAGTCGAATCGCTGAACATTTGTATGAAGTGGTTGATAAGAAAACATTTTTTGCACAAATGAATATTGATGAATCAACTGATTATATCCGAAGCGGTAGTTTAGTGAAGACCTCGAAAGGATATTTTTTTATCAGTGTTGCGCTCCCAAAAATTAGTGTGGATGGAATTTCTGTGATAGCGATTTCTCCGCAATCACCTTTAGGAGAAAAATTAATGGGATGCAGGGTAGGAGAGAGCATTGAAATAAATAATACAGTGCATCATATTGAGGAAATTAGTTGATAGATGAATATTTGTTGCAAATGTTTAGTCATGTTTAAATTTGTTCATCACACTGTCATCAAAAGATGTTTTTAATGTTGTC
>JANNYV010000555.1:0-2534 GCA_031410275.1 Bacteroidota bacterium | reverse complement strand
AAATTTAAAAACAAGAAATGAAAAAAGTCAATATAAGCGATACACAATTCGATATCCTTTATTTCTGTATCGTGTTATTCGCTTTAGTCATTTTGGTATTCATCATTAAATAAAATAAACAATATCATGAACACAAACTTCACATTAAACATGAATGAACAGCATACTTCAAATGAAGTAAGTACGTATGAGCTCCAGTATCTCCTCAATTTTTGCAACAGCCTACAGGAAACAGAATCGCAACACCTGATTGCAACATTGCTGATGAATGCTATGAATAAACGTTTTCAAACGGGCATCGAGCACGAACATATTTATTTAAAAAATGATGAAGTGCCGCAAATACAATTGTTCAATATACTGATTGAAAAATTTCCATTTGTAAAGTACAGTCAACTGATCACAAATAATGCGATCATCGAAACGATTGGAGATTCTTTAGAAGCTACGATTATTGATATAGGTGTTGGACAAGGCGCTCAAATGTTGCATGTAATAGAAAGTGCAAAAAAACTTTCCAATTTGAAAAAGTTAAACATCATCGGCATCGAGCCTTTTGTCGAAGCGTTGAAAATTGCTGAAACAAACATAAATTCTTGTAAAGAGGATGTACATTTCGATATTGAATTTGCCGGCATAAATGCTTTCGCCGAAGAAATTGATTTTACTCAATTTCAACAAATTTCTCATACGCTTATTGTCAATGCATCTCTAGCATTACATCATATACAGTCTACAGAAAAACGTGACGATGTAATTGCTTCCATCAAAAATTTAAATCCTAAAGCATTTATTTTAATAGAGCCGAATGTCAATCACTATGAAAAAGATTTTGCTTCTCGTTTTATGAATTGCTATCATCATTACTATAATATTTTTAAAGTCATCGATCGGTTAGAAATTGAGCCAAAGGATAAAACAGGATTGAAATTATTTTTTGGTCGTGAGATTGACGATGTCATTGGTAAGGAAGAAAAGGACCGTTACGAAAAACATGAGAAGGCAATTTCTTGGATAGAACGATTAGAAAACAGCGGTTTCAAATTAAACAAAACAATACTCAAGTCGCCCGTGACATCAGAAGCCGGTGTGCAAATTAAATACCACCAAGAAGGGTTTCTAGGATTTACAAACGAAACGGAAACGGTGCTTGCAGTGATGTATGCAAACTAAAAAATATTCAACACCATAAACTCAACAACAATGACAACAAATTTTTTCAGCGAAGTATTACAAAATACAAAAAGCAGAATCGCAACCTCAACTTCATCTGCGACCATTTGTCTCGACAAAAATGAACAATCAATGGATGTAGATTATGAATTCAAAGTAAGAGTAATAGATAGTCTTTTACAAATTGATTGGAACCGTTATCCTTCGGCAGATACAAAGGACATTGAAATGAAGATTGCTGATTACTGTCAACTTAAGCCGGAGAATATTGTTTTGGCCGGAGGCTCTGCAACCCTCATTACTACACTATTAAATTATTTTGCATTAAATAAAAAAAATATCATCATTGCACAACCGTCTTACTCATTGTTCGATTATCATTGTAAGACATATAACATTCATTATACGTCTTGGTTTTTAAATGCTGATCTTGAATTTGATTATGAGAATATGCCTGTCTTAGATAAAGATTCAGTATTTATTATTACATCACCCAATAACCCAACAGGTAATGCAATTGATATTAATAAGTTGGAAGAATTACTTCAGCGGTATCCTGAATCGATGGTCATATTAGATGGAGTGTATACTGAATTTTGTCAGTGCGACGTGACGCCTCTCATTCATACTTATTCAAACTTAATAGTGCTTCGTTCCTTTTCAAAAGCATTTCCCATTGCAGGATTAAGGCTTGGGTATTTGTGCGCAACGCCTGCAGTAGCCTCCGTAGTAAAGAAACTTATTTTACAATTTTCTATTACACCTTTTTCTTTGTGTTTCGCCCGCGAAATATTGTTTGATAAACGGTTCATTGAGAATTCTAAAAAACGCGTTTGCGAAATTATATTGCAACGTGACCTATTAAGTCATTCAATTGCAACTAAATTTAATGGTGACGTTTTAAAAGTTTTTTCTTCTGAAGGTAATTTCTTGCTGATTAAAATTTTTGATGATACTCATTTCAATAATCTTATGGAGGACCTATCTGCAGCAGGCATCAAAGTATTAAATACATCAGGTTTTGCGTTGCTTCAAAATACATTCAGAGTTTCTATTGGAACTGACTATGAAAATAATTGTTTTCTACAATGCTTGATCAATAGTTTAGAAAGTAATTTCTTTTCAAATCAATTAGTAACGCAGAATAACCCGATTGCTTTTTCAACAAATTAAAACGAATTGCAAGTAGCTCATCACTAGACAGAAAATGAGATTCACACTTCAATTGAAAAAACAAACACATCAACTAAAAATTTCTGCAGGTGTCTTTGTAAAATTTTTCCAGCACAAACATTCATAACAACTTTAAATCATCAAACTTATAATTCACAAATAGCATTCATCATCTTTAAAAATTAAAA
>JANNYV010000554.1:0-4326 GCA_031410275.1 Bacteroidota bacterium | reverse complement strand
ATAATTTGCGAATTGGTTGCAGTTCCTTTCACCGGATTTATTTCTTCCAAGCTTTTCATTGCCTTCAATCCAAACGGAGTGGCTGCATTATCAAGCCCTAACATATTTGAACTGAAGTTCATAACCATTTCACCCATCGCGGGATGATTGTCAGGCACCTCTGGAAACAATCGTTTTAAAAAAGGATTTAATAAGCGCGCTAAAAAATTAATACCTCCAGCATTCTCAGCGATTTTCATTATCCCTAAAAAAAATATCATCGTTCCGGCGAGTGGCAAACCAACACTCATCACTGAATCTTTTGATGCAGTAAAGATGCCTTCAACCAATGTATTAAAAATTTCAGTATCACCTAAAATAATTAATTTCAGCAACGCAATAATAAATCCAATGACAAAGAAAAATATCCAAACGTAGTTTAAGACCATGAGCTAATTATTAGTGGTTGATAAGAAATCAATGAAGGGAAAGTACAGCTATGCAATTTTTAAAATATTTTTTCTGAACATAATAATTGCAACTGAATTTAGCACTGTACCAATTAATACCAAGACAAGTATTCTCGACAAGAATGTAGTATCCGTAATCGAAAACATACGCCAAAAAATATCATAGAAGCCTTGTATGGCCCAATAGTTCACAGAAAAGACCGCCATCTTTTGCATGAAGGCCGGCATCACAAAAGTGGGTATCATGCTGCCGCCAATACAACTCATTACTAACACAATTAATGTTGACATACCTTGTACTTGTTGTCTCGATTTTGCAATGGATGCCAATAACACACCAAAGCTTGAGCAAGCATATGCTGTACATAATATCATCAGAATCAGCGAAGGTAGATGAGAAAAAATATCCAATCCAAATACAAACTTGGCGAAAAGAAACATTACCATCAATTGGAAAATAGAAATCAAATTGACGTATACCATTTTGCCAAATAAAATACTATCCGGACTCATTGGAGAATACAATAATTTTTTCAAGGTGCCTTGTTCTTTTTCATCCAATAAACTTACACCCATCCCAACCACAGAAAATAATAACATCATAACTGAAGTACCCGCTACTGCATGAATCAGCCCCGGAGAAATTTGCTCCTCTGCAATAAGCGGTGTCGATTTCATAAATGATGCAGATTGTTTCTTCGACTCACTTGATGAAAAATTTTTCAATATCTGCTGATGAATAGTTCCCCGTGTTGTTTCATCCATATCGGGATACGACTTATCGAAATTTTCAATCGCACTTTTCGACATCGATTTTGCACCTACAATACTCATCAAATTTCCCATCAACGCACCTTGCAAAATACCAACCTCTGCATCTTTAGCCGCATCATATTCAAATTCAATCGGAAGTGTATTTCCTGCATTCATTGAATCAGAAAATCCCTTATGAAATACTAATATCGCCGCCTCATCACCTTTCTTCACCATCGTTTCTGCTGAGTCTTTTGTGGTTGAATACACTTCAATTTCTTTTAATGAATCGAGTTGCATAATCACATTCTTCGAAGCTTCAGAATGATCGTCATCTGCAACCACTATGACGGTTGGTCTCGACTCACCTTTCTTTTGTCCGGCTCCTCCAAATGCAAAGGCAAATAATGTAATCAACGCAATCGGAACGGCAAAGGTCAACATCATAGCCCTTCTGTCTGCTACAAATAATTTCAAATCTTTTAATGCAAGTTTTATCATAATTAATCGCGGAGTTGCTTACCTGTTAAACGTAAAAAAACTGTTTCAAGATTTACTTTCTGTATCATCACATTGGTAATATTTAAACCGGCCTCACTGCATTTCAAAATAACAATCGACAAATCGCGTTGCACATCTGATGAAACAAAATGAATCGCATCATCTGTGCAAGTCACCTCTTGCCATTGCGATGAAATTTTCTCAACCATTTTCTCAGATAAATTTGAACAGGATACGATTATCGTCTCATTCATTTTACTCAATGATTTCAATTCATCTAACGTACCCTGCGCAATAATTTGTCCGTTGTCGATAATACCAATCCGGTCACAAAAACGCTCCGCCTCTTCCATATAATGTGTCGTATAAACGATGGTCATGCCTTCGTGATGCAATTTTTCAAGCACTTCAAAAATCAGGTTTCTACTTTGCGGGTCTATCCCAACCGTCGGCTCGTCCATAAACAATACCTTGGGTTTATGCAGCAATGCCGAAGCAATATTAATTCGGCGTTTCATACCACCTGAATATGTTTTTACTTTGTCATTTCGACGCTCATATAAGCCAAATAATTTCAGCGTTTCATCAATTCGCAATGTCAATTCAGCTTTCGAAATATTGTAAAGGCTTCCCCAAAATTCTAAATTATCATTGGCTGAAAGATCATCGTACAAGGCAATCTCCTGTGGTACCACACCAATATTTTTTTTACACTCCATTGGATCTTTTTCCAAATCAAAACCTGCTATTTGCACACTGCCTTCATCGGGTTTGAGTATCGTACTCATAATAGAAATGGTGGTTGTCTTACCGGCTCCATTTGGGCCAAGCAAACCAAAAAATTCTCCTTCTTTTATATTGAACGAAATTCCTTTGAGCGCTTCAATTGAATCGTATTTTTTGCTGAGGTTAGAAACAGTAATCATGATACAGCCATAAAGATAATTTTTTTCATTTACTTCTGCAATGAAATTTTCTTTGACAAGAAATTTATTTTTTATGGGGTCAGCAGATGGTTCTTTATTGATCTTTGGTGGCGATGGCACCGTTTAGGCTTGGGAACTTTAATCAGCTTTTTTGTTTTCATCATTATTCTGATTTCATCCTAATGCCATAGGAATGACCAATTTCATTGTCATAGATTTTAATCTATGGTGATTGATGATATTGGTTCCAATCGCTGAGCATTTAGCCTCGATTGCAGCGGAAAGCCCGCACCATGCGCCCTGGCATGGGAGGACTTGCAGCGAAAAGCGAGACCCAAGCCAAATGAAAGCTTGTATGCTTGGCTTCAATAAATTCTTTCAAGTCATTGTATGGAATACTTTATTTATTGCCTCTAAGGCGAACAAAAAAATAATAACATGAAATACACCCTCTTTTTATTCGCTTCATTCGCAGCCACTATGACCTATGCAAGCGTGACCATTAAAAATTCAACCGTAACCGATGTGACCATTTACAGAACCTATGCAAAAGAAACCCGACTCGGCAATACTTCAATACCCGCCGGAAATTCAGAAGTCGTTATTACGAACATCACCCAGTTCATTGATGAAAACTCGATACAAGTCGGATGCAAAAACAATGTGAAAATTCTTTCAGTGTCATCAAGACTCAATTATATCAGCAATGATAAAGCCTCAGCCCAGGGCAAAATAAAGGAGTGGCAGGACTCAGTTAAATTGCTTGATAAAAAATCGAGATTTATTGCCAAACAAAAAGAAGCATACGAAGTAGAAATAGGCGTGTTGAATAACAACAATAAATTAGGCGGGACAAATGAAGGGTTAAAACCCGCTTTGCTAAAAGATTTGTTAGATCTTAATAGAATCAAACAAGCTGAACTCAAAAAACTCATTTTCGATGCGGACGAAGATTATAACGAAATGAGAAATTCAATCGGCATCCTTCAAAATCAAATCAATGAATCGAATGCCAATATGCAAGGGAAACCTGTTCGTGAAATTGTATTGAAAGTAAATTCAAAAAATGAAATCAATACGCAATTTAAACTTTCTTATTTGGTGACTTCAGCCGGTTGGACACCAACCTATGAAATACGATGTGAAAATACGACTAAGCCATTGATTTTAAATTGTCGCGCCAAAATTGTGCAAAGCACCGGTTATGATTGGAAGAATGTACAACTAAAATTATCGACAGCCAACCCAAATCAAAATCATAACCGCCCTATCCTCTACCCTATTTATGTTGACTTTATGCAACCCGATTATTATCAGAACAGGTTGGAAGATATCAGCAAAAGAAGTTATAAAAATTTGGGCGCCGAAAAAATTCCTGAAGCCCCTGCGAGTGTGAAGATGATGAATATGGCGTATACAAATGACAAGGATTTTGAGAATGGTTTAAAAGTTGATGAGAATACGGTAACCATTGCTGAAGGTGAAATGATGGTGGAGTATGAAATAGAACAAGAACAAGATATTGAAAGCGACGGGCAGGAACATATTATTGCCATTCAGGAATTAACATTGCCTGCGCTATACAATTATCATTCAGTTCCTAAATTAGACAATGGTGTATTCCTTTTGGCTCGCATTACTGATTGGGGAAAATATAATTTATTAGCCGGCGATGCCACCTTGTTTTTTGACGATAT
>JANNYV010000553.1:0-2133 GCA_031410275.1 Bacteroidota bacterium | reverse complement strand
AATGGGAACAGCACTACTCAACCAAGGTGTTGGAGCAAGTATTATAGTGACAGATTCAGTGACAATTGAATTACGACAACCAACTTCACCTTATGCATTGGTGGCAACAAAAAAAGTTACGCTTAGCACAACTGGAATAGCGACGGCAACTTTTGCGGGCTTGTCAGGCTCATATTATGTTGTAGTTAAACATAGAAATGCCCTTGAAACTTGGAGTGCTGCACCGGTAGCTATTACGAGCGGCACCTACGATTTTACAACTGCAGCAAACAAAGCCTACGGAAGTAATATGATACAAATGGATCCCGGCAAATGGGCCTTGTATACAGGTGATTTGAATCATGATAATAATGTTGATTTGTTGGATATTAATATACTTGAAACGGATGTAAGCAACTTCGCATCCGGATATCTTGCCAGCGATTTGAATGGCGATGGTAATGTGGATTTGATTGATACACCTCCGGCAGAATTAAATACGGCCAATTTTATTTTTACAATGAACCCGTAATTGAGGAGTCTCATAAACTAATATTGTAACTCATTCCTCTGAAAGCCGGATTGACAGCATTGTTGAATTTACTTCCGAAACGGTAACTGATGCCCATTCCAAGGTTGTAATTGTAATTTGAAAGGAGCTCACGGTTTTTGACAAGGATTTGATTTAGATCGATATCACCTTTACGGATATTTATCTGATCATGTACAAATGAGTAATTGCCCCAAACGGCAAAATTTAATCCTTTCGCAATTTTAAATTGTAATGCACCACTTAGTGACAAATTATTTTTTTTAAAGTCATTTAAATAATTACTCCAAAATACACCTATGTTTGTAGAGCCCCATGGTTGGATGTAGGAAAAAATGCTGCCTAAGGAATGTTCGAAAACAAATTCCTTTATTTTGAAATAGGTAGTTGAATCATAATATTGGTTGAATGTAGGCCCAATTTTATAAAGCACAATCCACCGTTTGGTATTGAAATCTTTATACGGAAAAATACTATACTCCCCGTTCACACTGCATCTCGCCTGATATTTATAATTGCTGAATAACGAATTGGCAGCATTAATATATCCACCAATGGCATAATGCTGATTCATTTTTTTATAATGCTCAAACCCAATGCTGTAGTCTTGAAAATGATACTTATAGATTTTGCCATCATCGTTAAATTGCTCAACTTGCTCGCTATTACTAATGTAAAAATTTGATTTTATTTTTTCAGTTTCTTTATCTGCTGATATACTAAAGTAACCATTCCCTGAAAAATAATTTTGATTGCCATCCATGTTCCCATTGGCACTTATCTGAAATGCCCAATAATTCCATGGATCCCTTTGGGCAGTAGCTGTGTCACCATGTTCTTCCTTTGTAAACGTAATTGTTATCTTGTCGGTTTGAGATGTTTTAGTAAGGTAAGGGATCAACCCTAATTTGAGTTTTGATACAAATAGATTTCGTTTTACATCATCAATCGAGCCGGGTATCAAGGTATATTGAATAGTATCATGCAATACTGAAAAATTATTTCGCCCGATAAAATTTAATACATATTGAGCAGAACCCGACGAATTATAAAGGGTAGTTACAACCACATGCACATCGGCATCTAAACGATCACGGACAAAATCAACAACAGGTATTTCTTGTTTCACAAAAGTAGGATAACACTCACCACCATTCGAGCAATCTATATATACCTTTAGTTTTTGAGTCAATAATTTAGCCTGTGAATACCATGTGATGCTAATAAAAAGCATCATGAATGCAATAATGTTTTTCATACAATTTGTTTGTATGGGCAAATGTAGAAAAGGAATAAAATGAGAGGTAGTTAAGAAAAACGTAAAGTGTTTTTTTTAACGTTTATCGATTTTCACGTTTGTACTTCTGTTGTATTGACTCCGTCAGTAAGTCATAAATTTTTTTATAAACATCATTGCCTTTCAATAATAATTTATGTTTATGTATAGTATGCTTGTCATGTCGTATGGCGGGGCCTGTTTGTAATTTATCGGGTGCAGTATACTTTAATTTTTCGACCGTATTCTCTATCAACGGAATGAGTAAATCGAACGGAATTTTTTCGGCTTGTAAAATATCCTGCCCGATAGTAAACATGTGATTAGC
>JANNYV010000552.1:0-2447 GCA_031410275.1 Bacteroidota bacterium | reverse complement strand
CTTGGGAAGGTTCTCTAGAAAATCTTGCTGATGAATTGTTGAATTTAATGTTGAAGCGAAATCTTTAAAGAAACCGACCGGTGTTTGATACGGCATCTCTTTTGGTAATGAGTCTAAGAATTCTTCTTGTTTTATTTGATTGAGTAATGAATCGGAAAGTGTTTCGAAATAACCTTCCGGCACTTGCATATTGGGCATTGAACGCTGATGAATATTGATTCCCAGATCGTTCAATTCTTGTTGTATGCTATTGTTATTTTTCATGATTGGCGGCTTTGACCTTTGTTTAACAAGTGGGTTTAATCTTGCTTTAATATAAATTCCTCCACTTTTTTAGAGGCGTGATGATAGGAGGCTTTAAGTGAACCAACCGATGTATCAAGCACTTCAGACATTTTTTCGTAAGGCATCTCATCATAATATCGCAAATTAAAAACAGCTTGCTGTTTCGGTGGTAATGATTGAATCGCCAATTGCAATTTCCATTCTAACTTATTTGAGTCAAACCCTTTTTCTGCTTTTACCCTGTTACTCAAACCCGAATCATGATCTGAAAGTGACAACGATCTTTTCTTTTTCTGTTTTTCTAAATACGTCAAGCTCTCATTTGTTGCAATTCTGTATAGCCAAGTATAAAGCCCCGATTCTTGGCGGAAATTTTCCAACCCTTTCCAAGCCTTGATAAACATATTTTGCAATACATCATTGGCATCTTCATGATGCACAACAAATCGTCTGACATGCCAATATAATCGCTCCTGATATTTTTTTACTAAATGCGTGAATGCCCTTTCTTTGCTGGTAGCTTCCCGGAATAATTCCAGAATTTCTTCGTCATTGATATTGTCAGAAGTGGCTGTTAATGTGGCTTGCATTCAAAAAAATTTGGTCTCAGACCCTGAGGTGCTAAAAAAGTTTAAAGATAGAAAAAACAATTAGCATTGCCGTCAATTTCAATTAATAGACCTAATATTTTATACCATGTTCTATGGATGACTCGAGAAAATGAAATTATTAATATTCGTTTCTACAATCGGGGTATCTAATAAATCGGCATTCCCATCTCCATTTATATCAGTTGAAATATACCCTGATTGAAAATTATTAATATCGATTTCTAAATTTGTTAAATCAACCAAATCAATATTTTCATCTAAATTTAAATCGCCTGAGTAAAGTGCCCAAATACCGGGTCCTACTTGTACCATATTATCGCCATATGCTTTATTTGAAGCCGTTGTAAAATCATAGAGAAGCGAAGAAGATGTAAACTGAATAGGTAATGCACTCCAAGTTTGTAACCCATTCCGATGTTTAATCACAATATAGTATGAGCTTGTTGCATTATTAAATGTGCATGATGCGTTACCATCTGTATGAAGGATAGCCGGTTTAGAATCAACCAAACCATAAGGCGAAACCGCACTGTGTAGTTCAACATGTATCGTATCAGTCACATCATTGAGTGCCAATTGCCCCTCATTTAATAATGTTGGTGTCATGAAAGAGGCGCCGGTATAATAGCCTTGAATAAATAATTTCAACTTCAAAGTATCGTCACATATTATATGCGTAATGCTTGCAGTTGATGATGTAGCCGAACATCCAAATACATCTGTATAGGAATATGTATAGCTTGTTAATGGACCTGAATATGGATTCGCTAAACTGAATATACCACCAACAGGACTTCCTATAAGATTGATGGCATTGCCATTACATCCACTGACATTAGAGGCAGTAACAACAGGTAATGGATGTATGGTTAAATTTAATGTATGCACTGAATCACATCCCGCTCCAATGGTAAAGGTATGTGTATAAGTTCCGCTAGTGGTATATGTTGTACCGAACCAAGTATAATTGTTACACGCACTTACGGAAGAAGAGGCAGATGGCTGAGTTATAATTGCAACAGCCGTATCAGCGCAACCAAATGAAGTAGTCACACTAATCACATTTGTTCCCGCTGAAAGGTTTGATACAGTGAATGGATTTCCTGAATATAAGAAACTTGCACCACCATTTATTTTATATGTTCCTGATGTGCCGCCGGGTGAAGCAGAACCTGTACCTGATAATGTTATTTGAGCAGTTCCTGTACTTTGGCCGTAACAAGGAACTTGGGTAGATGCAGTTTTTGTAGCAGCAAATAATGTGACAGGGTTAAGGAAAAAGCAAGGTGTGTTTACAATGGCTGTTAATAATTGTAAAGTTCCTGAAGCTGGTGTGTTGCCAATTGCATTAATTGCATAGTTTGTACCCGGTGGTGTAACAATACAAGTAGCAATACATTGTGTTTTACCTGATGAAGTGAGTGTTTGTAATGAAAGTGATGGGTTGAAATCTGAAGGATAATTTACCGTATTGGTGACTCTCATTGTCGCCAAACGGACCGGTATCCCAACCGGTAATGTCACTTCATTTCCGGCTGATGCATTCACAGT
>JANNYV010000551.1:0-5110 GCA_031410275.1 Bacteroidota bacterium | reverse complement strand
TGTTACAGTCGGATATCCTGCTCCACTTAATCCGTTAGCAATTGCTTTTTCTCTTAATTCAACGAAGGGAAGTGCCCGAGGAATATCTGCCTGCGTAAAATAATAGGTTGCTTTTTTAGGGAATATGTTCAACGCTTTTTCGATCTCTTTATCCTTTACAAAACCGGTCACAATATGCAATGCATTATATTGAAGTTGATGTACCTGCCTGAGCACTTCGTTCAGCCCTGCTTCATTATGCGCGACATCTACAATGACTGTTGGGTTTTGTTGCAATGTATCGAACCGACCTTTCAAACCTGTATTTTTCTTAACCTCCTTTAAACCATCTTGTATATGTTGCGATGAAATTTTCCAGCCCTTATTTCGTAAAACATCAATTGCCGTCAAAACACTCAGGCAATTTTTTTGTTGATAATTCCCTGTCAAATCTAATTGTAGGTCAATACTATCATTCATCATTTTATTCTTTACATTCAATTGCGCGTATTCACTGTTCTGAAACGATTCTTTCACCTCATACTGTTTATCTGCAAATAAAATAGTGCTTTGGTGGGTTTCAGCGGTCATGCGAAAAACAGATTCAACTTCTAATTGCGTTTCACCAATCACAACCGGAATGTTCTCTTTTATAATACCTGCTTTTTGAATTGCAATTTCTTCCAAGGTATTTCCGAGAAGGTTAGTATGGTCGTAACTAATATTAGTGATAAGTGAAAGCTCGGGTATAATTACATTAGTACTATCTAGCAAACCTCCCAAACCTGTTTCGATGATGGCAATATCGACTTTCATTTCGGCAAAATAGTCAAATGCCATAGACACTGTCACTTCAAAAAATGAAGGTTGAATTTTTTTGATCAATGGCTTTAATTTCTCCACAAATTCAACTAACCATTTTTCATCAATTTCTACGCCATCTATTTTTATTCGTTCTTTAAAATCAATCAAATGAGGTGAGGTATACAAACCGGTCTTATATCCTGCGGTTTGAAAGATGCTTGCCAACATATGGCTGCAACTTCCTTTACCATTTGTGCCTGCAATATGGATACTTTTAAAATTCCTTTCAGGATGAGATAAGGCATTGCACAACTGAATAGTATTTCCTAAATCTGCTTTATAAGCGGCTGATCCGATTCGGGTAAACATTGGCAATTTATCGAAGAGATATGTAAGTGTTTCTGAATAGTTCATGATGAGGAAATCACAAAAATAGTGTGAAAGAAATAGAAATCTGTACAAAGCGGGTTCCGTTTCATCCATTTATTTTACATACATACAAATAAAACTAATTTATAAAACGTAGGCTACTAAATACTATTTTGGCGATTGTATTCATGGCCTTTCGTCCCTGTCAGACTTCCTTTTAAAATATTTGGATAATAGTAATATTTACGTAAATTTGAATTCGCTATTTTCTAAAACACAAAAACACTAACAGCTATAGTTTTGACGAATGTATAGTTAAAACATTGGCACACATTTTGCATAATTTGCAGATTACAACACGAAACTGATTAACTAAGTAAATTTAAGACCGTTCAATTTTGCCGTTTGTAATTCGTCAGTTGAAAGAATAGTTCGATGATAATAAATTAAACAGAATAAAGAAACGGTTCCTGAGAAGTCATACTAAAACCTACTAAAATGCGCTTACTTTAGCTTTACTTATTTCACTATAAAAAAACAAAAAAAAATGTACAAAATTCTATTCAATCAAAACCTAAACCTAGTCTCGAGGTTTAAGCTAGTTTTATTCATTCTGCTTGCTTTCTTTAGCAATGTTGCAAACGTGAAGGCACAAACTCCGGTACAAGTAGTTATCGGAACAACTGCCGGAACCGGCAACTGGTTCTTTGGGCCAATTATGAGAAACACCGGTAATTCCGGATTATTAAATTATTCTCGTCACGCCTATATTTATACGGCAGCAGAATTAGGCATCCCTTCAGGTGCAAAAATCATTAAGATGGAATGGCTTAAAAAAGATGGCCCTTCCATTACAGGAAATAACAATTTTAATGTTTGGTTGACGAATACAACGTCTGCAACCTTACCTACCACGGCTGCTTGGAGCACCTTAGTGACAGGAGCAACACAAGTTTACGGAAGTTCAACGTATACTGTTTCTGCCTCAACCAATACCTATATTGATGCTCCATTTAATCAGGCATCACCTGCAGATAGTTTTCAATACTCAGGTGGAAATTTGCAAGTATTGTGTGATTGGGGTAAGCTTGGAACCGTAAATGGCACAGTTGGTGTAAATTTTTACGTATTAGCAGCGACGGGTAAGGCAATAGGAATTGCGTCAACTACTCAGCCGGTTGGCTCAACCGTATTGCAAGCTGCAACTTATGGCAATGCTCGTCCAACATTACGAATTACTTATGTACCTGTTCCTGTATGTACAGGCATACCAAATACTGGAGCTGCCTTATCAAGTGCAAGCAGTGCATGCGCAGGAGTATCTTTTTCACTTTCTATTCAAAATACTATTCCGGGAACCGGTGTTAGTTATGTTTGGCAAAAAGCAACTAATATTGGATTTACATCAGGTGTTTCAACCGTTGGTACAAGTTCTACTTTAACAACCTCAGAAACTGCTTCATTTTATTACCGCTGCACAGCAACTTGCTCAGGTAGCGGTTTCACAAACTCTTCAACACCTGTATTTGTGCCACTGAGCCCACATTATCAATGTTATTGCGCTAGTGCCGCGTCATCTGCAGCAGATGAAGAAATTTATAATGTTACTTTTGGTTCATTAAACAATTCCTCAAACTGCAGTACTACTGCTTTAGGCATCGGTTCTGTACCTCAAACTTATTCAAACTATCAATATATCACACCACCGAATGTAGAGAAACTATCAACGGTTCCATTCTCTGTTCAGATTGGAATATGCAGTACAAATGTATATTCAAACAGGACTATCATTTATATAGATTACAATCAAAATGGTGTTTTTGAAGCGAGCGAAGTGGTTTATACATCTCCTAACGCCGTCAGCGGACCACATACAGAATCAGGAAGTGTAGTGATTCCTGCAACAGCACTTAATGGATTAACCGGAATGAGGGTGATTACTTCTGAGCAAGGCAATGCATTTAATACATCAACGATTCAATGTGCAAATCCTTCATCAACAATAAATTATTCATGGGGTGAAACAGAAGATTATTTAGTAAATATTACCCCAACAACAATATGCAGCGGTGCCCCAACACCCGGAAACACAATGTCAAATCTTAGTTCTGTTTGCTCAGGAAAGACCGTAAACCTTTCTTTACAAAACCTTACAACCGGGCAAGGTGTTACTTATCAATGGTATAACAGTTCTGGAATAATAGCAGGTGCAACTTCATTTGCTTATACTTCGGTGCCATTAACATCTCCTCAAACATTTTATTGTGCTGTTAAATGTACTAGTTCTAACCTAACTACAAATTCTACCCCTATTACAATTACAATGAACGGATTTGTAAATTGCTATTGCACATCATTACCGGGCAATGATGCGGATGAAGATATTTTTAAATTTACATTTAATGGAGGCATTTATTTTACAGATTGTAACACAGTTGCTCCTGGTCTGGGTTCTATACTAGGCAGATATTCTAATTTCCATACACTTGGAAATATTGATACACTTGATTTAGGCGCAACAGTTCCATTCGATCTTGAAACTGATGATTGCGATCAAGCTCCTTATTATTCTTTTGGTACAGCGATATGGATAGATTTCAATCATAATGGCTCATTCTCAGATTTTGGTGAATTAGTTTTCTTGGAACCTTCAGCATTAGAAGGGCCTAGACATATTATCAACAATCTTGTTATTCCTTGTAATGCCATGGTTGGACAAACCGGTATGCGAGTAACAATTGCTGAAGGACTAGCAGGCAGTAATCTTTCACCTTGTCTTTTATATGGTTTTGGTGAAACAGAAGATTATTTAATTAGCTTAAAATACCCTGATACTTGCAGCGTGGTTTCAAATCCTCCGGGAAATACGATGGCTACAGTTACTTCATTTTGTGACAGCGCATCTTCTGTTCTTTCACTACAAAATAAATGTATGTTCGACAACTTCTTTTATCAATGGTATTCAGGAAATTATCCGGGTACAATTATAGCAGGCGCAACAAGCAAAACCTATACAACCCCGGTATTACACAATACTACAACGTATTATTGTAGTGTGACTTGCGGAAGTTCAACAGTAATTTCTACTCCTATTACGATACACCATGTTGTTATTACACCAACTACCGTGGCAACAGCAAGTTCATCTTATTGTCTTGGTGGAACACCGGTTATTTTAAGTACAACACATACGTTTACCGGAGTACCTACAGCAACAAATTATACATACAGCCCTACGACAAGTTTGTCACCTGTTAGCGGTGCTATAGTAAGTGCAACACCAACTGTTACAACTACCTATACAATAACTGCAACTGATATAAACGGATGTTTCGGCAAAACTACTAAAACAGTTACCTCAACCAGGTTAAATGTAGATCTTGTTGCTTCTTCTCCTTCTTATTGCTTTCCGGGAGGAAGTCCGGTGACACTTACATCGAGTGCAAGTGGCGGAGCCGTATTTGGCTACTCACCTACCACTTGGTTATCTTCAGATTCTGGCGCCGTTGTCACAGCAACTCCTTTGGTAACTACAACTTATATTGTAACCGGAAAAGATACAACAGGTTGCACAGGTTATGATACGATAACTGTCACTTCAGGGCCATGTTCTATTACCCTAAATTTAAAGCTTTATATACAAGGATATTATGCGGGCTTAGGATTTATGAACCCAGTATTAATGAATCAGGGTATTGGAGCTAGTACAACAGTAACCGATTCAATTGATGTTGAACTACATGCTGCCGCATCGCCTTATGGTCTTATTTCTTCTAAGCGTGTAATATTAAACACAAATGGAACTGCAACCGCCAATTATCCGGGTGTCCCAATCGGATCGTATTACATAGCTGTGAAACACAGAAATGCGTTACAAACATGGAGTGCAAACCCTGTGTTAGTAAATAATACAACGTACAACTTCTCTGATAATTCTAATAAAGCATATGGCGATAAT
>JANNYV010000550.1:0-2498 GCA_031410275.1 Bacteroidota bacterium | reverse complement strand
AAAAATAAATAAATAATTATAACAATGAAAAATATAAAAATAAAAATACTTCTGTCTGCAATGATGCTGTTGGCATTATCCTTTGCTAACGCATCAAGTCATCGAGAAGCGCCTTTATTTGCAAACGACCCGTTGGCTGATAATGCTGATGTGTATGCCTTTCGAAGCCCGAACGATACTAATAAAATTACATTAATAGCGACTTATGTGCCATTGCAATTTGCACATGGCGGGCCTAATTATTACTCCTTCGGCGAAAATATTCGATATGAAATTCACGTCGATAATAATACGGCAACACCGGGTGATGATATCACCTATCGTTTCACCTTTCATAAAACAAACCAAGATCCGACAACATTTTTTAATATCCGTCTTGGTGCTGAAAATTTGAAAACAACATATACCTTGGAAAAAAGTACGAATGGCGGAACCACATGGACAACCATTATTACAAATGGTGTTGTGCCTCCTCCAAATATTGGAGCGCGTTCTATAGAAGGTGGTGCAGGATTGAATACAACGTATGCAACGCTTTTCAATAATGCCATCACCACATCTTCATCAGGCGAAAAAGTCTTTTGTGGAACAGCCGATGATCCTTTCTTTGTAGACTTGGGCGGTGTATTTGATTTGGGTGATTTGCCTCGACAAGGTGGTGTATCACATGACGGATTGAAATTTTTAAATGTGTCTGTCATTGCCATTGAAGTTGATATTGCAGCCTTGCAAAAAAACGGTCAAGGTGTTAGTTCAGCAACAAGCATCTTAGATCCGAATTATGTGATTGGAGTGTGGGCATCTGCTTCTCGTCAACAAATTAGGACATTAAATACAAATGGAACAGAATCGTACACAGGTTCATGGATACAAGTTTCGAGATTAGGCATGCCGTTGACCAATGAAGCTGTCATTCCAATTGGCAAAAAAGACCTTTGGAATTCAATTACGCCTTATCAGGATTTAGCTTACATTGATACATTTAAAAACTTTTTCTACAACCCTGAATTGGCTCTATACATGGATGATAGTTTGTATGGTGGTGCAGTACCTGCCTTCGCACCATTGCGTATACAGCGAAATTCATTACAGGCCTTCGATTTTGGTAATGGCAAAGACGGATTGTTTGGGTTGAAAGGCACAGCAGCTGTGGCCGGCACAGCCTTAGATGATGCCATCTTTGGAACATTATTATTACCCGCGGCAGGCTCTCCGCGCTCGGTCGATTTATGGCCAATCTTTCATACAGGTGTGCCTAATTTAGCACCATATCATTTAGCAACTGGTAAAGGAGGAAATCCGTTGGCGAATGGCAAACCATTTATCAATAATTTTTTACCGAATGGTGGAGATATGTTGCGATTAAATATGGCGGTGCCTGTGACACAGCGAAATGATCCGGCATTCAGCAGAGATGGTTTAATTAATGCAGCAGTATTAGGATTAACAAATGCAACCTACAATGCTTCATCAGCTTTACAATTTATTCCAAATATGGATGGCTTTCCAAACGGACGGCGTTTAGAAGATGATGTGACAAAAATAGAATTGCAGGCAGTCAGTGGTGTTGTGTTAGCGGCTATTGGTTTATGGTATGACGATTATACGGCAGGTAGCCCAAATCCGGTAACCACAGATTTATTAGATGTCCTCACATATTCAACCGGCGTAAATAGTAATGATACTTCATTCAGAACAACATTCCCATTTGTGCAAATGCCATGGAGAGGCACAGGCCCGGCTGGTGGAATGGCAGTGCCGTTTACACAATCGCCTTGTTTGAGCGCAGCACCGTTAAGTACTTTAGGTTTTGCATCTCCTCAAACTATGGTAACAAGTTATCCGAATCCTCATACGGATATGGTGACATTTAAATTTCGTTTGGATAAAACATCATTATTTAAAATTCAGATATTGGATGTACAAGGACGATTGCTTACCACACTTGGTAACGAAAAATATGAAGCCGGTGAACATACCTTAGTTTGGAAAAGCAACGAGTACGCCACGGGAAATTATTTTGCGAAAGCCATTGAAGGAACTACTATTTTACAAACAATGAAAATTACTAAGCAACGATAATGTATTAATGCTTTAAGAATTTCCTTTTTTCACTAAGGAGCTCGTAAGAATTTATTTTCTTGCGGGCTTTTTTTATGCTGTAAATAGTGTGAATATGTTTTCGGTGCAATTCATTTTTTTATTTGCGGAACTAAATTGGCAATGAAAATAATTTGGGCGGCACACACGCTTTTCGCTACAATCTTTTTTGCTTAAATGTTGTTAGGGTTTAAGAACGCTGCCGGTGTTGCAAAAAAGTATTTTCGCTTCAATCGTTGCCGCAATGCAAACAAAGTTGATCTGTTTTTACAAAAAAGTATGTAGTACAAATTTGGCATAGCTACTTATTTAATCGTCATTTGAGCGAAGTAAGGATGATCGGGATGAACAATAAGTTCATTACGGGTTGGATGAATAAGCACATCCATGTCTTCCAT
>JANNYV010000549.1:0-2038 GCA_031410275.1 Bacteroidota bacterium | reverse complement strand
CTGAGTTCATTTATGATCATTCCATTTTTAATTGCATTCGAAACAAAAATTCTTTTTCAATTCTTTGGCACAATAATTGACTTATGATGTGTAACAGTTCATTTTTTTAGTTGAATGTAAATTTTGTTTATGTCGATAATGAATAAAATCCTGAGCAAGTAAAATGAGCCATAAAGTTTTGCTCTCAGGATTTTTATTTCTTTCAGACGACTTTGTTTTAATGTAAAATTGGAGGCAATGTGAATTTAAATTTGAGTAAATGATGATGGATGATTAAAATTGTTTTTAAATTGTTTCTATAAAAACCATTCGTTGAAAAGTGAATGGTTTTTGTTGTTTATAGAAGGTACAACAGAACCTAATTTTACTAATAATCAAACTTGTAGAAGTTGAATTGTGAACTGACGACTGTGTGAGGGATGGTAGCGAAAATCCTCCCGCTGCTTTGAGCGGGAGATTGTAGCGAACAGCCCGGCCCGAGGCTTTGCGAGGGACACACCCAAATAATTAAATACTTAAGAGAACCGTATTATCTTTGGGCAAATTACTTTATGCATTCAAAAATTATTTCTACTCTCATCGCCATTCTTTTTTTTTGTTTGAATACAGCCGCGCAAACAATTATTCCGGCTCCGCAATTGCAGATAATATATCCTGAAAAATCGAAGAGTTCAAATCTTGCGAATCTTTCTTGCATCTATGCTGAATATGTATCCTTGCAAGATGAAGCCGCGGTATTTAATGAATTCCTAGTCAAAATGAACTATCCTGCCTTAGAGATAAAATCGGCTTCGCATGATATGATAAAGTTGGTATTGAAGAATACAAAGAATGAAGATGAGTATTCTATTCAAACAAAAGAAAATAATATCATTGAAATTACGGGAAGTAAAAGTGGTGTTTTTTATGGGCTCATGTCGATGTTGCAATTAATACATCAAAGTAAAAGCAACGGCACTTCTATGTCGTTAAATATTATAGATGGTCCGGCATATAAATGGCGAGGTATGCATCTTGATGTAAGCCGTCATTTCTTTCCAAAAGAATTTGTAAAAAAGTATATCGATATATTAGCCCTTCATAAAATGAATACCTTTCACTGGCACTTGACAGATGATCAGGGATGGAGGATTGAAATAAAAAAATATCCATTATTAACTCAACTGGGAAGTAAACGGAAGGAAACAATGGTTGCGAAAAATTTCGAACCTTATATCGGTGACGGAAAACCGGTTGAAGGTTTTTATACGCAAGAGGATATTAAAGAGATTGTAAAGTACGCAACGCAACGGCATATTAATATTGTTCCGGAGATAGAAATGCCGGGTCATGCATTGGCTGCCTTGACTGCCTATCCTCAATTTAGCTGTAAAAAATTACCACTCGACGTATTAACGAAATGGGGCGTCAGTGACGATGTATTATGTACCAATGATAGTTCAGTCAGATTTGTAGAAGATATATTAGATGAGGTGCTCGAATTATTTCCTTCAAAATATATTCATATTGGTGGTGATGAGGTGCCGAAGGTTCGTTGGAAAGAATGCCCTGTATGTCAGAAAATAATTAAGGATAATAAATTGAAAGATGAACATGGATTGCAAAGTTATTTTATTAAAAAAATTGATGCGTATGTAACGGCAAAAGGAAGAAGTATTATTGGATGGGATGAAATATTAGAAGGTGGCTTGGCACCCAATGCGGCTGTGATGAGTTGGCGTGGCGAAGAAGGCGGAATTGCAGCAGCTAAACAAAAACACAATGTGGTGATGACACCCGGAGCTTATTGTTATTTTGATCATTATCAAGGAAACAAAAATACAGAACCTTTGTCAATTGGTGGTTTTACTGATTTGGAAAAAGTGTATAGCTATGAACCAACACCTGCCTCTTTATCGGCAAATGAAAAAAAATATATCATGGGAGCACAGGCAAATGTGTGGACAGAATATATACCAACAACGGAGCATGTCGAGTATATGGCTTTACCTCGTATGTGTGCGTTAGCAGAGGTGTTGTGGACCGGAGCTAAGAAACC
>JANNYV010000548.1:0-4771 GCA_031410275.1 Bacteroidota bacterium | reverse complement strand
CCCTATTTCAATAAAGCATTTTCATTAGACCCTTCTTTAAAAAGTTTACGTTATGCCAAAGCTAGCTTTTAAACGATACGTGCTCATTTATATCAAGGGTAAAGCCGAAGCTGGTTCCTACGTCTACCTTGCTTCGGCACGTGACTGTATGATTGTGTGCTTCTATAATATGCTTCACGATAGCTAAACCCAAACCGGTGCCACCTGCATTACGTGTACGTGCCGTGTCGGTTCTATAAAATCGCTCAAACACGCGTGGTATCTGCTCTTCATGAATTCCAATACCATCATCTGTAATTTCAATAAATACCTCTTTGCCATCTACTACATAAATACCGGCATTGGTTTCTCCATTTTCCTTCCCGTAATTAATTGAGTTTTCAATGAGGTTGACAAGAACTTGTTTTATTTTTAATGCATCGGCATATACGTCTATATTTTGTTCGCAACCTTTTTTAATACTCAGTTTTATTTTTTTATTCATCGCCTTTTGCGACAATTCATCAAATACATCCTTTATCAAATCCTGTATCACAAACAAGGTTTTATTCACCGGCAATCTGTTTGATTCAAGTTGGGAAATTTCATCCAAATCATTCACCAAATCAGAAAGTCGATCGATACTCTTTTCTGCTTTCTGAAGAAATATTATACTCACTTTTTCATCCTGCATGGCGCCGTTCAACAAGGTATCTATATATCCTTGTGCAGAAAAAATAGGGGTCTTTAATTCATGCGCTAAATTCATTAAAAACTCCCTTCTGAATTGCTCATTGTTTTGCAACCTTTCGATTTCTACCTTCCTCTCCTCTGCCCATTTTGCAACCTCATCACCAACCTCCTCAATCGTCTTTTGTGGTAATAATTCATTGGCAAAAAACTCTTCCCGTTTCGTTGCTTTTGTTTGTGAAATAAATTTGTAAATCAATTTTATTTTCCGGTAAATAAACCGTTCTATGACATAGTATACCATCAAATAGGATACAATACCGATACATGCAAATGTGATCAGCGTGTTCTGAATGTTTTGAGTAAAGAAAAATAAAAACAACGCTGATAAGGTCGCTATTACCGAAGAGATAAATAAAGCTAAGGTAACAGGCGAAAGGTTTTTGCTTTTGAACATGCGGCGAAGGTACAAATTACACGGCGTAAGTTGTAAGTCATAAGGGGCAAGGATGAATAAAAGTTACAAAATTTCAGGAGTTTATTTTGGGCGTTCGGGCGCGCTATCCGTTACAAGTCCTCTCCCGAGCAAAGCCTCGGGATGCGGGCTTTTCACTACTATCGCTAACGCAAATGCACTAACATTTAAGGTTTATGTTTCACAACTTATGCGTTGCGACTTATTTCTTACGCCTCAAATTTATACCCCACCCCTTTAATGGTTTGTATATAATCGACATTTAGTTTTTGACGGATTTTTCGGATATGTACATCAATGGTTCGATCGCCGACTATCACTTCATTTCCCCAAACCGTATTTAAAATTTCATTTCGCAGAAATACTCTGCCCGGTTTAGAAGCAAGCAATGCAAACAGTTCAAATTCCTTACGCGGTAATTTTATTTCCTGTTCTTTAAAAATGACTAAAAACTTTTCACGGTTTATTTCCAAATCTTTAAACATCAGTACAGTTGAATCACCTTTTGAAATTCTACGGAAGGCCGAATGTACGCGTGACATTAAAAGTTTGGGCTTAATTGGTTTTGAAATATAATCATCTGCTCCGGCTTCAAGCCCTCTGATTTCAGATGCTTCGTCGGCCAATGCGGTAAGAAAAATAACAATCGTTTCGTCAAATTCCCGTTTCGACCTTAGCTCGATACACGTTTGAATACCATCTTTATGCGGCATCATAATATCGAGGAGTATAAGTTCAGGTTTAAATTTCTTGGCGACCTCTAAGGCATCAACCCCATTGGATGCGGTTTGTACATCATAACCGTTTGCTTCTAAATTGTACTTGATAATTTGTACAATATCTTGCTCATCATCAACAACTAATACTTTTCCTAACTTCTTTTCCATACAAGATTTTTACAAAAGTAGTACGGATGCTTTCCAATTTATACTTTTTATGGATTATGTAATTGTTAAGGAATGGGTTTAAAAAACAGGTTGTTGAAAAAAGCTTTTCAAAAGTTCGATGATGGTATGTAAAAGTATTTGTAACATGCTTTTCTATTTTGTGGTTGAACGTTTAGCTTCATCTATTTTTTGTTGTGCTTCGCGTTTGGCTTCATCCATCTGCCGTTTCGCTTCATCAAATTTTTGCTGTGCTTCACGCTTGGCATCATCCATTTGACGTTGTGCCTCTCTGTTCGATTGTTCAAGATCACGCTTGGCTTCATCTATTTGTTGTTGCGCATCGCGTTGTGCATCATTCAATATTTCCTTGGCTTCTTTTTTTGAATCCTCATCCGAATCATCAAAGCGAATGGTATTGTCGTTGATGGTGATAGTATGTTCATCTTTACCAAAGGTAATGACCTCATCTTTTTTTACATCATTCAATGATTCAGAGTGATACTCAAAATTTTTGTGATTTGTACGGATACTGTGACTCAATTGCTTTCTGAGATTTTCAGATACAATCAGCGTTTTATTTTTTGGAACAAAAATCGTCACCTTCACATTCTGAAAATGATAAGGCATCTTATTCGTTACACTTACCATCGTAGGGAGATAGAGTGTATTGCCGACAAGATTCGTTTCATATATGGCTGCCATTGCATTATCGGCCGCTTCATGTCTGTTGCTTCCAAATGCAGACCTCTCAATTTCAATAGAAAAACATGTATCATCAGTCTTTTTATATTTCAGTCGAACCGCTTTAAGGTTATTTTCAGAAGCAGTTCGTTCAAGGATATGATCAAATTGATTCATCTCAAAAACGACATTCTCACTGAAAGCCGAATCCTGTGTCATTGGCTGAACATATAGTGTATCGGATGTTATTGAGATTTCTTTTTTGACTGGTTTGGATATATATGTATTGTTGTTGTTTACTAAATTAGCCACAAGAAAAACAGCCGCAACCCAACCCAAAATATTTAATCCGATAAATATCAAACGTAAAGGTCTGTTGGATTTGTACCCGGCAATTTTTCGTATCAACCAAATAATTATGCCCACCAATGGTAGTAGTACAAAGAAGAGAATGGTGAATAATGCAAGGGTTTTATTGATTGAAGTAAACAATACAATATCAGCAAGATTATAAGAAAAGACAGAGCCAATTAAAATGCTGATGGCAATCGGAATTAAAAACATCAGAAAAAAAGCGATAATGATGTAGGCAATAATTTTCAGAAATTTACTAAGCCCTGAATGGCTTTTTTGTGTTACTAAGTTCATGGATGTTGAGTTTTGTATGGTGGAAATATTAATTGGTTCGCCTTTGAGGAGCATATAATCAGTCGATGATTTTGCCACAGGCACAATCACCCAAAGTATTAAGTACGAAATAAACGAAAGTGAATAAAACGATATGCCTAAAAAATGAATACCCCTGCCGCCGAAATGTGAATTATGAGAAATAAAACCCAAAATAAATGGCGCTAAAAAAATCAATCTCATGACCCATGCTTCAGAATTGAAAAATTGTGCAAGACCGCTGCATACCCCACCTAACACTTTATCTTTCGGATTGCGAAAAAGTTTTCGGTTAATATTCGATTTGATATAAGCCGGTTCTAAAAGTACCCAAAATAGAATGTAAGCGAAGATGCCTAACGGAAATGAAAACAAGGTGGCAATATTAAAAATAGCAAACAAAACAAACACCAGGCGAACTGCGATTGGATCAATCGAAAAATAATGAGCAATTCCACTGCATACACCGGCAATTACTTTTTCATTCTTATTTTTATTACGGTACAATTTTTTCTTTTCCGGTGCTGCTTGCTTAGGTCCTTCTGCTTTCGCTTCATTATTTTCAGCATCCAAATCAGACGGTTTCCCTATCGTTTCTATCAATTCATTAATATCGTCTACATTCACCGCATTGGAAGTAGATGTATTTTTTTCTTCCAATATTTCAGCCATACGATATTGAAGATCAGCAAAGGTTTCTTCGCCGCCTTCCTCTTTCATGAAGAATGACTTTAATTCATTTTCATATTGCTGAAACGCATTGTAGGCATTTTCTTCAATGGAGATATTTCTGCCCTGATAATTTATTTGAATTATTTTTTCCATGTTTCTTGTTTTATAGTTTAGTGTTGATTTGTATTCGTGATTTTGTTGACGGCTTTACTCATTTCCTGCCATGTACTTTTGAGTGTTTTATAAAATTCTTTTCCGCTTTCCGTCATGGTAAAATATTTTCGCGGCGGACCTCCTGTGCTTTCTACCCATCGGTAATCGAGGTAACCGGCATTTTTCAACCGGGTGAGTAAGGGATACAGTGTACCTTCTAAAACCTGCATGCCTGCTTCTTTTAATTCGGATGTGATATCACTCGGATAAGCTTCGCCACGTCGTATGATAGATAAAATGGCAAATTCCAAAACACCCTTTTTCATTTGGCTTTGAATATTATCTGTATTGATTGCGGTAGACATAGTTTCGTAATTAGGATGCAAACCTAATGCGTAGCATAGTATTATGCAATACATAGTACTTGCTTTAACAAACTATTAATTAATGAATGGTATTAGGTTATATTAAAATTTAAGATTCAGGAGCCAATAGGAGAATCGTGAAGCGCATCATACATGCAAAAAAAACGGCATCCTGAATCAAGTTGTATTTATTTCACCTACAT
>JANNYV010000547.1:0-2038 GCA_031410275.1 Bacteroidota bacterium | reverse complement strand
ATCATGATTGTTTTTAGCCGGGTTGAAACGGACAGACGTTACCTGCCGGCCGCTTTCATGAACAGCTATAAAAGCTTTTTCATCAAATCCCGGAACATCCTGTAATGATTGTAACAATGGAAGCGGAACTATCAACTATTTTTTTGTAAAGATAACAGCTAAACATTTTTAATCTCTGCAATTAAATCCTGCAGCACCTTCCTGGCATCGCCAAAAAGCATCGATGTTTTTGGTTGATAGAACAACGCATTTTCTATACCGGCATACCCGGGTTTCATACTTCGTTTATTGACAATCACATGCGTTGCATTTTCCACTTCAAGAATAGGCATACCATAAATAGGGCTTGCCGGATCGTTTTTCGCTGCAGGGTTTACCACATCATTTGCACCAAGAATTAATACTACATCTGTTTGTGCAAACTCAGGATTGATTTCTTCCATCTCCAATAATTTCTCATACGGCACATCCGCTTCTGCAAGTAACACATTCATATGTCCCGGCATACGACCCGCTACAGGGTGAATCGCATATTTTACATCCACATCCTTTTCTTCCAATACCTTTTCTAGCTCATGGCAAATATGTTGCGCCTGTGCAACGGCCAATCCATAACCCGGCACAATTACAACCTTCTTTGAGTAAGCCATCAACACCGCCGTGTCACTCAATGAAATTTCTTTGTATGCGCCACCAACATCTTCTGCTGCTGCACCGGTTTTATTTCCACCGAATGCACCAACAATTACATTCGTCAGAGAGCGGTTCATGGCTTTACACATCAATATCGTTAGAATGGTACCTGCACTTCCTACCAATATTCCGCCGGTCAACATCACAGGATTGCCATACAAAAAACCACCGCATGCTGCTGCCACACCCGTAAACGAATTTAATAATGAAATAACAACGGGCATATCGGCTCCGCCTATCGGCATCACAAAAAGAATACCATACAACGTAGACACCCCAAATAAAGACCAAAATAAAACACTGCAATCTATACCCGTAAAACCTGTTATCATCGCTACTAACAGACCAACGATCACTAACAATAACCCAATATTAATGACTTGCTGAGCCGGTAATGTTCTGTCATTTATATTTCCGTTCAACTTTCCAAAGGCAATCATAGACCCAAAGAATGAAACGGTTCCTATCACCAATCCGGCAAGAATAGTTAAGGCGGTTAAATTATTTAAATCTGCATTGCCACCGCTTTCATGTACCAGATGCTTAAACTCAACAATCGAAATAATAGCTGCACATGCACCACCCATTCCGTTGAAGAGGCTGACCATTTGCGGCATGGCTGTCATCTGCACTTTTTTTGCAATCATTGTTCCGATGATAGTTCCAATGATTAATGCAATAAAAATCCAAATAAGATTTCCAAGATGAGCACCTTCTTTATTCGTATATAAAAAGATGGTAGCAATAATTGCAATCGTCATTCCAACAGCCGCATACAAATTTCCTTTGCGCGCAGTGTCAGGATGCGAAAGCATTTTCAAGCCCATGATAAAAGAGACTGAACCAATTAGATAAGCGAGTAATAATATAAAGTTGTTCATAATTTCATTTTAATTTCTAAGGGTTATTTATTTCTTTTTCTTTTTAAACATTTCAAGCATTCTGTCGGTTACAACGAATCCACCAACTACATTCAATGTTCCAAGTATAACAGCAAGGAATCCTAAAACTAATGCCAGATAGTTATCTTGCTCAGCTTCGCCCATTACGATAATTGCCCCAATGATAACCACGCCATGTATTGCATTAGCACCACTCATTAGCGGTGTATGAAGTACAGATGGAACACGCGATATCACTTCTATTCCCAAAAAAACAGAGAGTATCACAATGGTAATCATATTATAGTTGTCGATAAAAAAATTTAGTATTGAATCCATGGTTTATTATTTTATTGTTAGAGGGTTAAGGAGTTAAGGAGTTAAGGAGTTAAGGAGTTAAGGAGTTAAGGAGTTAAGGAGTTAAGGAGTTAAGGAGTTAAGGAGTTAAGGAGTTAAGGAGTTTC
>JANNYV010000546.1:0-20418 GCA_031410275.1 Bacteroidota bacterium | reverse complement strand
AAATGATTTGGTATTATATTGATGGTGTCAGTGTTGGAAAATTAGAACCTCCCCTAGAAGAGAAAGAGCAATTCCTTGAATATCAAATTACATTCACCGATCATAATTCACTTTTTTTAAAAAGTAAACAAACAAATCGTTGGTGGATGAAATTACCTGAAGGGCAATTCATTCCTTGCACACATAAAGATTATCTAACTGCTTGTAACAATGATATCCCTGAACGGTGGTTACGTGAATTGGAGCGATTAGTTTAATCGAATTACGAAAAAGTAAGCATTGCATAACATATAATTAAAGAAGCTTAGTATTGGACCTTTGTGAGCTTCTAAAAAGCAAAAACAAGAGCCGGTTGGTTAATAGATTAGAATTCAGAGCTTTTTTATTTGAAGTTGAATGTCATATCAGAAAAAAGGTCATGTTTTTGCGCAAATTAGGCGCAAATGAAAAAGGATTCCAAACTTGTATCGTCTGAAACCTTTGTCTTTGTGGGTGGGAGCAAGTCTTAGAAAGTCGAACTTCTTGATGATAGATTTGGCATCATTAGTGAAATTTGGGTTGGATAAGTAGAAAGATAGAAACAGAATGCATGAACTTTTTTGTAAATCCGGATTGTATTCCAGAAAATATCTTTTAAGATTATAAGTGTTCTTAAACGAATATCGTATATTTTAGTATCAAATCGTATCATATTTATTTTTCGATATGAAATCATTTTCGTATCATTGCGTATCAAATCGTATTAAATGTCAAATCAAATATATACATTTTCATTTTCGCCAAACTGGATGCAATTGACTAAAGAGATTAGCCAGATCGACCGCTTTGATGCTTCATGGACAACAATTGAAAGGCGGGAAGGACAAACCTTGAGGCAGTTAAAATCAATTGCAACCGTGCGAAGTGTAGGTGCATCAACACGTATCGAAGGATCGAGAATGACTGATAATGAAGTTGAGGTCTTGATAAAAAATATCTCTATATCGAAATTGGAAGAACGAGACCAGCAGGAAGTAGCAGGTTATTTTGAAACACTTGAATTGATAGCAGATTCATTTAAAGATATAGAAATTTCGGAAAGTAATTTAAAACATCTACACAATCTATTATTGAAGCATGGAGAAAAGGATGCATGGCATAAAGGAAAGTATAAACAACATAGTAATATAGTAGAAGCCCAAAAACCTGATGGTTCCAAACAAGTAATTTTTCGTACTACAGAACCGGGTGTAGCCACTGAAGAAGCCATGCGTAGTTTAGTTGAATGGTATAAACTTGATAACCAAACGCATGCACTAATCAAGGCAGCAGTTTTTGTTTATGACTTCTTAAGCATCCATCCTTTTCAAGATGGGAATGGAAGATTGAGCCGTTTGTTGGGTACATTATTGTTATTGAAAAGTGGCTATTCATGGACCCAATATGTAAGCTTTGAGCATGAAATAGAAAACAGAAAATCCGAGTATTACAGAATTTTAATGCAATGCCAGCGGCAAAGACCGGGAGAAGATGTGAATGCGTGGGTATTGTTTTTTTTAGATTGTTTGAAAAATATCCAACTTCAATTATTGACTAAATTAGAAGTTCATGCGAAATCTGAAAAACTGTCTGTACGTGAAAAAATAATTTATGCATTTATAGAAAACCATCCTAACTCTAGGTCAGGAGAAATAGCTAGGAAGATAGATATTCCATTACCCTCCGTTAAACGAATATTAGCAGAAATGGTAAAAAGCAAATTGCTACTTGTACATGGTGCTGGAGCAGGCACGAGCTATACAATTGAAGGGAATTCCAATATCCAAAAAGACCTTGCCATGCGTTTTACCAATGATGAACGAAAAAAAGAATTCATACTTAAAACCCCGAGCTCCTTTATTGAAATAAAAAAAGTAATCCTTACCCCTTTATTTCCATGGACACATCCTGATGAATGGGGAACAAAACTATCTAACACAGGCCTTTATTTTCAGATAACCTGTTTAAATAACAACGGCAATTTAAGCACCTCTCCTCCCTATCCAATCACTGCTGGCCCATTTCATTATCAGCCAGTCTTTCCTTTTACTCAGCCAATTAAAGTACCTGAAGATTTATGGGAAGGCAAGTCATTCAAATTAGATTTTCCAATGCAGATCACGATAGAAATATTAAGCAGTATTCCAATAATTGAATTCCATATGCTGATTATTTATGATGAAGGATAAATCAGTTGACTAGATTTCTAAACTGATATTTTAAGTAAGCCTAGACAACATAGAGTATTATTTTGCAAATGGTATCGATTTTCAATACGTTGTGCAAATTATTTATGCTATATTATTCAAAAGATTGTATTGGAAGAATACTTTGCTACCTATTGAAGAATAGGTCTAAGTTCAATTTACTTTCAACTTAAGCTTTTCAATTTTTTTGGTCAACTTGGCCACTAGTTTTTCATCTTTCGCTTTTAAAGCCTCTTTCAAAAAACGCTTGTTTACTTTTAGCATTACTTCTTCCATGGTGTACATCTTAGTTTTCCTGGATTTTATTTCTTCAATTTGTTTATTCAGACTTTCTCTTCTTTCAATAAGGTATTCGGTATATCCATGATAGGTTAATTCATAAAAGAAATAACGGATGATATCATATAACGTAAATTCTCTTTCAGATTTAAATAGATTGGGAATTTTACCTTTTTTACTTTTTGGGTCGAGGTGCAAACAAGTAAAACTTGGATTTAATTTCAGTCGATATTGTTTCCAATTAATAATTGGACTCAATGTGAAACCAAATCGCGTGTGTTTATCCTTAGGAACTCCGTGAATGGAAGAATAAAAATGAAAATCTGATTTTCCCCGAAGTTCAGCATGCCAATATAATTCAGCATACAAAATCATGAACTCTACTTTAGGTTCCTTTTCAGCAGGCTTCTGCATCTGTTTGAAAAAGTGATTGAGTTTATGACCTCGTGTGTAAGAATAAAATTGTTTATCAATTTTTGCAAAGAAGGGTTTAAGTGCGGTAATAAATCCTTCCACTGTTAATGACTTGTCGAAATGAACTGGACAACTGTAATACCTTTCAAGATCATTAGGTAATAAATCTGTTATTGTTTTCTTCTTGAGCTTTGGATTGTATTCATTTATTTGAATAGTATTATTCTGAAATATTACTTCAGCATGATGCATGGAGAAAAAAGTTAAGGTAAATATAATGTGTATTGTTTAAAATAAAAATCCCCACATTGCTGTGAGGATTTTAGTCTGTGGAACCGGCGGGAGTCGAACCCGCGTCCAAACATATTCCGTAAAAGCTTTCTACATGTTTATTTCTGCATTGGTTTTTGTGAATAAGCCGGAGCAAAACAAACCAACTTATCCCTTAGCTGAATGATCTTAAGCAACAGTCACAGCCTTCTGTTGCAGCAATCTATATTCTCTGGTGAAGGTGGTACAACGTAGGTTATAAATCTACCCGAAATGTACGACCTGTAAATGGGTACTTAAATTAAGCAGCCATTGCGAATTGTGTTTCGCCGTTTGAGTTTTGAATATTCAGATTAAGGTGCTAATTATCCAACGCACCACATGCTTACACTCTCAAAGATCTATGCTGTCAAAACCGGTCGGCCCCAATGCAGCTAATAGCTGTTGGCTTTTAGCTAATAGCCAACAATAAAAGCCATTCAGCAAATGTATCTCTTTTAAGTACATCAATCTATCAAAAAATAAATAATCGCAATCAATGACAATAAAATTGAACCAATACTAAACAATGAATTCAAGCGTAAATAATTTCTCAGATGTGTGTAGGTGTCATCTAATTTAGAAGTATCATCCGTCAAGAAAAAAGAAATGCCGCTACTTCGAAATTTTATCAGAAAAAAAGCATTCATAAATACAATACAAGCAGAGACTAATGTCAGCAATAGCACCAACCATTCATTCGCATCCATCAGAAAATGTTTAATATTAATGCTAACACCTGCCGATTCAGCTAAATGAATGGCAACATCCTTATTCGCAAAAAAATAAACACCCGTCACCACAATGAGTACCCCAATAAAAATATAATAAAAACCGATAAAATAAGCCCAGTTGCCCGAAGCATTTAATTCTTTTACCGTTGCATTATCTAATTCCGTATGGTTCATAATGTCTGTTTTTTTAATGCATATATCGTTTCACAATAAATGCTACCAACGATAAAATTAATAAAGAAGATAAAATAATAATACTGATGCCCAAAACCGTAAAAAATATTTTAAGATGACGAAAGGCTTGATACAAATATTTTGAGTCCGGGTTCTCAACGCTGTGCTTGACAAACTTTGAAAAATTATATAAATTAATGGCCGTAATCAAACTGAATATCGACGTAAAAAAGAATTTAAATAAGCCGGCTAAAAAACTCTGTCCGCCATTGAGTGCACCAAAAATCACCTGAGAAAATTCAATCCCCAATCCTATGAACGTTAAGACAGCCGCATACTTCGCCCATGAAGCAGTTTTAAATAAACTTTCCTTTAAATTAATTTCATTCTCTATTTTGTTTTCCATAAATAAGACTTATTAAATTCCAAATCAAAAATCAGAGGCAAATCCTCCGAACATCAGACATCGAGCATCGGGCATCGAAACAAAATCAGTACGCTCTCGCAAACAACACCCTTTCCTTACTCGTTGCTCCACTTAAAACGCACACCCCATTTTCTTGTTTATTGTTCAAAGGGATACATCGTATCGTAGCCTTCGTTTGCGTTTTTATTTTTTCTTCTGTCTCTGCAGTGCCATCCCAATGCGCACTTACGAAACCACCTTTCTCATCCAATGTTTTCACAAACTCATCCCAGGTATTTACTTCTGTAATATGCTCATCGCGATAATGATACGCCTTATTAAATATATTTTGTTGAATTTCTTCCAACAAATTTTGAATTCGATCCTCCAAACCGTCTAATGAAACCGATGATTTTTCTTTGGTATCTCTACGCGCAAGTTCAACGACATTATTTTCAATATCTCTTGCACCAATAGCCATTCTCAATGGAACGCCTTTCATTTCATACTCGGCAAATTTCCAACCTGGTCTTGCATTATCCGAATCATCATATTTTACCCTAATGCCTTTTTGTTTGAGGTTCGCAACAATCTCATTTGCTTTACCGTCAATCAAGGGTTTCGATTCTTCCCCTTTATAAATAGGAACTATCACCACCTGTATCGGAGCTAATTTCGGAGGCAGAATTAATCCTTCATCATCACTATGCGCCATTACTAATGCACCGATCAAACGTGTTGACACACCCCATGAAGTAGCCCAAACAAGTTCAGGTTTATTTTCTTTATTGACAAACGTTACATCAAACGCCTTTGCAAAATTTTGACCTAGAAAATGCGAGGTGCCTGCCTGTAATGCTTTGCCATCCTGCATCAGCGCTTCTATACAATACGTATCTTCAGCACCGGCGAAACGCTCGTTTGCTGTTTTCACTCCTTTCATTACCGGCATGGCCATATAATTTTCAGCAAAGGTTGCGTATACTTCCAACATCTTAGTGGTCTCATCAACGGCTTCTTCTTTTGTTGCATGAGCCGTATGCCCTTCCTGCCAAAGAAATTCTGCAGTGCGTAAAAAGAGACGTGTTCTCATTTCCCAACGAACCACATTCGCCCACTGATTAATCAGTATCGGTAAATCACGGTACGATTGGATCCATGTTTTATAGGTATTCCAAATAATGGCTTCCGACGTAGGACGAACCACTAGCTCTTCCTCTAATTTCGCATCCGGGTCAACTATTAATTTGCCTTTATTATTCGGATCCGATTTTAGTCGGTAATGTGTCACTACCGCACATTCCTTTGCAAAACCTTCTGCATTCTTTTCTTCCGCTTCAAACAAACTTTTAGGAATAAAAATTGGAAAATAAGCATTCACATGTCCCGTGTCCTTGAACATTTTATCCAACACATCACGCATATTTTCCCAAAGGGCATAGCCATAAGGCTTAATCACCATACAACCGCGTACTGCACTGTAATCAGCGAGTCCGGCTTTCAATACTAAATCGTTATACCATTGACTATAATCACTGGCTCTTGGGGTAATTTCCTTGCTCATGCTATGTTGATATTTATTCTATTTTTATATTCCATTCTTATTGGGCGTGCCCCCGAAGCGAAAAATGTTCACTCTCCCATTGCTTGTTTTTCCGCTTCGGGGCCGGGCTATCCGCTGCAAGTCCTCGTTCGTTCCTCACTCCGGGCTTTCCGCTGCTATCCCTCACGCATCTTACATTCACCTATCCCGCAAGAATTAAAAAACGCTGCAAGTTAATATCATCTGCTTTTATAAAGCGAAAATATTTGGTGGGTTTAAAAAAATTGATAGCTGTTGCTAATAGCATTTAAGTGACTTGTATCCCCTGACATCTGACATCTACCATCTAACAACTTGCATTTGCAAAATATTTATATAATGTTAACGGCCTTAAATTAAAAAAAATTACTTTAACCTTTTTCACCGGAGTTCGTCAATGCGTCGTAATTTCGGAAATAAGAAATTAGTTTTAAAATAATAAAACGCACAAACATGAAAAACGTAATTCTTTCTCTTGCCATGACTCTCCTTTTTGGAACCGGTTCATTATCTGCTCAAAACTATGATGATGTATATGACTCAGGTGCTCCAAAACAAGGCAACTCAAAATCAGTTCAGTCACAAAGCTCTGAGCAAAACACCAATAGCAATGCGGACAACGATTCGTATGATAAATACAACTACTCAAATCAAAACAGTAAAAGCTATTCAAACGGCAATGATGATGAGTATATAGATTACGACGATGACGATTATTATTATGCATCACGAATTCACCGCTTCAATCACTCCTTCTGGAGATTCGGATATTACAGTTGTTTCTTTATGGACCCATTTTGGTGGGATATGAGTTACAGCTATCCAAACTTCTCTATCGGTTGGGGCTATCCAAGTTGGTATTACGGAAGTAACTACGGATACAACAATTATGGTTATGGTAACGGATGGAATAGCTACGGATGTTATAATAGCTGGAATAACTACGGGTACAGCAACGGCTGGAATAATTGGGGCTGCGGTAACGGATGGAATAATTATGGATGGGGAAATAATTATTACGGTGGGTATAACAATGGTTACTATAATGGATATAATAATGGGTATAACAATGGTTACTACGACGGATATTGGGATGGTTTCTACAGCAACAATTATGGCTATGGCTCCAATAAAACGAATAACTATGTTTACGGTCCTAGAACATCTGTCAACAGTGGAGTTGGTTATCAACGAGCTGGTATCAGAAATACCACTACAATGTCAAATGATGGCAGACAAACCATTCGTACAGCCGATGTTCAAACAACCACATTCGACAGAAGCAAATCAACTAACCGAACAGATTTGAATGATGGTAGAAATGTAAATACTCCTTCAACAGCAATCAGATCAACAGAAGTAAGAACAGATATGAATACAAGAACCGGACGAAATAATAATGCTGATCTTCATGTTGGAAATAATGAGTCAATCAAAAGTTCTCCAATTCGTCAGAATCAATCAAGCGAAAATCAAACAAAAGAACGAGTTCAATATCCATATCAAAATCAAGTTGATAAGCAACAACGGGCAAATACTCAACGAATAGAAGATCAACAACGGGAGCAACGTGACAACCGTGAACGAATTGCCAATCAGCAACGACAAGAACGTGCGAATACAGAGAGAATGGAAAACCAACAAAAAGAACAACGCGATAATCGCGAACAAATGGCCAATCAGCAACGTGAAGAACGCACAAACAATAATAGAATGGAAGAACAGCAACGAGAGCAACGTGAAAATCGCGAACGAATTGCCAATCAACAACGTGAAGAGCGAGACAATAATCGTCAACAAATAGAAGATCAACGAAGAGAACAACGTGTGAATCAGGAACGCGAAAATAATAACCATATCAGAGAGGAACGCACGCAACAAAGAGAACAACGAAGTACACCTGAACCACGAAATGAAACTCCACGAAGAGAACAACGAACAGAATCTCCTCGTCAGGAAGCCCCTCGTCAACAGTCCCCTCGTCAAGAATCTCCACGTCAAGAATCTCCGAGAATGCAAAGTCCTTCTAATCCGGGCAATCCTGGTGGTGGACGAAGAAGATAATTTTATATTGCATCATTCATTCTAAACAATGAAGGATGCTTTTTATTTTCTTACAATTTTTAATATAAAAAGATGAAAAAAATAATTTCTTGCCTGCTTTTACTAGCAGCATTAGCCCATGATGTATCTGCTCAGGATGAGTTTGATGCCTTACGGTATAGTTACACAACTTATCAAGGAACTGCCAGAGGTATTGGTATTGGAAGCGCATTAGGCAGTATTGGTGCCGACTTTTCATGCCTCTCAATAAACCCTGCAGGAATTGGGATTTATAAAAATTCTGAGTTTATGCTATCCCCTTCTTTTTCTGTGTCAACAAATAAATCAACCTATTTGGAAAGTAAGGCTTCAGCGAATGATGCGAAATTTAATTTATCAAATTTTGGAATTATTGTGGTCAATAAATTAAACAATCCTCATAAAAAAATTCTCTGGAAGACATTCACTTTTGGTTTTGGGATGAACCGTCTGGCAACATTTAAAAATGAATATGCCTATACCGGAAAAAATTATAGCAACTCACTCACCGAGCGATTTGCAGATGATTTTAATAAATTAGGCGGCATCAATTCTGCTACCTTGGCCGGTGTCAACTTCTCCGCGTATGGTGCTTACTTAACTTATTTATTAGATAAAGGATTGGGAGCTGATTCAAACAAAGCAGTCTCTTATGTACCCTATAAAGATGGATTAAATCAAACAAAAAAAGTGACCGAAACCGGCGGCATGTCAGAGTATGCCATTAGCATCGGTGGAAATTATATGGAGAAACTAATGTTGGGTGCAACGCTTGGCATTTCAAGTGTGAAGTATGATAGAATATTGCAAATAGATGAAGAAGACGCTTCAGGTAAGTTGAATAACGATTTCAAATACATGCATTATACCGAGAACCTGGCAACATCGGGGAATGGTGTTAATTTAAAACTTGGGGCCATCTTTAAACCCAACCCTTCTTTCAGATTTGGATTGGCATTGCATACACCAACACATTTAGAGCTAAATGATGCATCCAATATTACCATTGAATCGCATACAGACAGTTTGTTACTACAAAATAATCCTTCTGCAAATCCGGTAACTACTTATACACAAGATTCTGCGTTGGTCTTTAATTATTCCCTCAATACACCTTCTAAAGCATTGATCAGTGCTATGGTATTATTTGGTAAAATGGGATTCGTTACTGTTGATGCAGAGTATGTCAATTACCAATCAATGAAATATAATTTTGGAGTTAATTATCAAAAGGAAGCCGCTGACAGAAATAATATTATAAAAGATATGTATAAAGAAGCAGTGAATATCAGAGCAGGTGCTGAGCTTAAAGTTAAGAAAGTTAGTATGCGGGCTGGAGTTGCTTATTATGGTTCTCCATATTCCGGAAATAGTCATATTCCTTATGGTTCAAAAACTTGTATTAGTGCCGGCTTAGGATATAGAGAGCAATATTGGTTTATCGACGCTACGTATATTCAGTCGATGCAAAAAGGTCAGGACATTCCGTATACCATTGCCAGGGAGAATGCGAATGTGCAAGCAGCGACCATTACCAATAACAGAGGCACTGCCGTTGTTACATTAGGAGTTAAATTTTAAAAAATAAAATTCCATCACAACTCCGTTGTTCTGATTAGCTTTGTGCTTGACTGCAAGTTCAGCCATCACCGTTTGTCATTGACAGAAGGAGGAAAGTCCGGACAGTAAAGAGCAACGTACCACCTAACGGGTGGTTCTGATAGCAATATCGGGAAGACAGTGCCACAGAAAATAACCGTCACGCCTTTGGCGAGATAAGGGTGAAAATGTGAGGTAAGAGCTCACGGGTATAGATGGCAACAACTATATCGGGTAAACCTTACGTACTGAAATGCCAAATAAGTGAATGCCTGAGAGCGGCTCGTTCAATGTTCACGGGTAGGCAGATAAAGATTAATAGCAATATTAATTGTAGATAAATGATGGCTATTACACAATAGTGTGAGATACAGAATCCGGCTTATGGGCTTGCAGTTATTTTAATTTTTAAATTTTACAGAAGTAATATTTGGAATAAGTAATTGTTCTTCTATATTTGCACTCCCAAACAAGGAAAATCAAGTTACTTGTTCAGTTCTTTTAACATCACTCAGGGAGCATAGCTCAGCTGGTTCAGAGCATCTGCCTTACAAGCAGAGGGTCCGCGGTTCGAACCCGTGTGCTCCCACCCAAACGGATAATCTCGACACATCGTCGGGATTATTTTTTTTGAACCCTATTGAAAGCCTTGATAGTTCTGCGATAGCAACGAAAATGGAATTCACTCTAATGGTTCGACATTCGTTGTTTATCTTGTTATTAAACATTCCATCAGGAAAGATGAGGTATTGTAGTTTTTGATTTTAGGCAATAACGAAAACTCAATTCCTCATTTTTAGATCACACTCATGAAGCATTACCTGCTAATAGTTTTTGTATCATACAGAAGCACTACTAAACCTTGTGGTAAAAAAGATTCAATAAATAAATTTTCCATCCCCAGAAAATTAGAAAAATTTGCCGAATCCCCAAATAAATTGGTTGACCCCAAAAAACACACCACTAAAATATAGTAGAAGCACCCAAAATCAAGACAGCTCTACAGTAACGATAAGGCTTGCAGAGGAAGAAAATGAAGGGGTGTCGAAAACAGGAGGATTTTAAAAATGGCGTGTATTTCTTAAAAGCAAATGAAGGCATACAGAAGTTTATTGTGAAGCACTAAAATTTTAATTAAGGTCTACTCATAAACTGAAAAGAAAATTTGAACCACAGTGCTATAGCTACTACCAAATATGTGATACAATTTAATAAAAAGTACTAAAAGGAAGCCCTCTCAAAAATTTTACGAGGTTTGATTTCGTTTTAACATCCTCCTCGTTCAACAAGCTGCGCTTTATGGCTTTTGACATCAATTATATATTTTTCGAGGCTGAGACGAGCATTTACCGGCTTGCCGTTTTTCAAAGCAGGCTTAAATTTTAAAGACCCTTCAAGCACTTCAATAAACTGTTGCTCAATTTTTTGTTTAACAGCATCTGCAATGATTGGGTTCTTTTCATCTGAGATTATAAAAAGCTGAATGCTTGGTTTTTCGTAATAGGCAACATTTCCCTTATCATTAATTACCAACCCTTTTAAATGGAAAATATAGCTGCCGTCTTCGAGTGTATTCAACTCGTTCACCGTTTTTGAGAAAAGAAACTTTTCGAAATCTTTTTCTGCATCATAAAAAACAGGAGGAAAATATTTCGCTTCAGCTTCTGATAACATATACTGTGGTTCATGACCAAAAATATGTTTGCCATTAATAGCAATAGGAATTATATCGGATAAAACAGGGTCCATTCTTGTAATCTCACCGGTGACATAGTTTTTAATGGGAACAGAATCAGGTATTGCCGTACGCAGAAATATCTTTTTTTGTTGCTGCATTATTTCCCGATATTCATATGGCACTACCTTTAGCTCACCGAATTCTATTTCGTTTCCTTTGAAATATACTTTCGTTCCTTTTTTGTTGATTTGTCCGGTAAAAGAAGTTTGTGTGCAGAAAATTATAAGGAGGCCGAAAAGTGGAACAACAGTAAGGCATTTTAGTAATTTGGTTCGTGTACTTCTTGTTTTCGTAAGCATGGTAATTCTGGTTTTTATGGGTGAATAATTAAATGAATGAGTAAGGATTGGTGCACCTTGCAGCAGGTTTTGCTCGAGGAGGAAAGTTCCATAATCGGTAGTATTTATAGCGGCCGCATTGTCTGCCTGAAATTCGTGTACCATTCTTAATCTTTTATAATAGATATGAGGCAAGGGGTTGAACCAGCAAACAATTCGAAGTATGATTAAGAATAGATTATCTAGTAAGTGTAATTGGCGATTATGTTCCTTTTCATGTGCCATTAATAAGCTCCACTGAGCTTGATTGTAATCTTGCCGGTTTCTAATAAAGATTATATTAAAGATAGAGAACGGGCCGCTGTCTTTTCCTGTTTCAACAATAGTGTAACCCGTTTCAGAACTTTTTCTTCCATTGATGTATAAACGGAATAGAGTGAGTATTTCCCAAACGAGTAACAGCATACCTATCAACATGCCGGTAAGGTAAATTATCCAAAGTATATGCTCAATAGTATGGTCAACTGATGCAATGGGTACTGATATTTCATTTACTTGAATTGCCTTCTTTATCACATAAACTTGCCCTGTCGGCTGTAATAGTATATTATTTTGAATAGGCATTAAACGGTTGAGGTTTGCTGAAGGTAGCAGCAAACCGGCAACAATGCAAGCCATCAGGTATATCCGATTAAATTGGTGAAAACTCTCGTTGCGTAGTAATAATTCATAAAGTAACAAACAGGCCAACCATATTATACTTGTATTGATAAGGTATTGTAGCATTCTATTTCTTTTCAGATTTTGTCAATGATTGAAGCAGCTCATTTAGCTCTTTTAAGTCGAGGTCATTCTTTTCTACAATAAAACTCACCAACTGTTTGGGAGAGTTGCTAAAGTATTTCTTTATTAGGCTCTTTACGTTTACTTGTGCATATTCCTCTTTTGAAATAAGAGGGCGGTATTCATGTGTTTTTCCGTAAGCTTTATGTGTCACAAAACCTTTTCGCGCTAATATTCTAACCACAGATGAGATGGTGCTATGAGGAATGTCAGGCTGACCCAACTGATCAATTATGTCACGTACAAGGCATGATTGGAGTTTCCAGATAATTTGCATAATATCTTCTTCAGCTTTTGTAAGGATTGGTAGTGAGTTTGCTTTCATTATTTATAACGTAAAATTACGTTATAAAACGTAATCACCAAATATATTTTTAAAAGGTTAAGGAATTTCGGATTTATCCTAGCTAAGTTGGATAATATAAAGAACCTATTTTTGCCATGAAGGTTCAATATAATTTAGGTACCAAGTGATGCAGCCTTCCATTTTCCATTTTGTTTCTAATGTATACATCTTTTGTACCCATACATTTTACAGGTGCAAACCCACCGAGTGTAAATTTTAGCACAACTATAAAATAGTGTGAGTGGTACAACATGGTAGCAGCAGCAGTTTTAGAAATTACTCATAGATAAAAATTACAGTATAGTCAGTATAATTAATTGATTTGCAACGGTTTGAATTTATTTGGCATACTCTTTGTCTACAATCAAATATGTTGACTCAAAAAGACGCTTATATGATTGGTCATGAATGGATAGATAAATGGAACGCAAATCAATTGAATGATTACAGTTTATTATATGCCGAGAATGCCGAAGAAGTTTCATCCTTAGCAAACCGACTTGTTCATGTTACAAACGGACATCTCAAAGGCAAGAATGAACTTATTCATTATTGGGAAATGATCCGAGAAATATATCCGGATTATAAATATATACTGCAAGAAGTAAACTTATACAATGATGACGTTGTAGTTTATTTCACAATGAGTGCATTGAATACAAATGCCATTGCAAAAATATCAGTAGACGAACAGAATAAGATTAAAAAAACAATTATTTGCCATGTATAGAACTTACACCAGCATAGACACAGGGTTTTCTAAATACTCTTTGAGTGTTTGCAAAAATGCGGCCCCCACTGCTCCATCAACCACGCGATGGTCGCAACTCAAAGTGAGTTTTAATATATTTCTAACCACCACAGAGTTATCTTCGACAACAGGTGTTTGCGCAATTTTACCTACCGCTAAAATACATGCATCGGGCGGATTGATGATTGCTGTAAATTCATCAATATCCATCATTCCTAAATTTGAAATGGTGAATGTATTCCCGGAGAATTCTGAAGGTTGAATTTTTTTGTTTCTTGCTTTGTCATACAAAGCTGTCGCATCCGTAGCAATCTGTGCGAAGGTTTTTTGATTGGCAAATTTAATCACAGGGACTATCAAGCCTTCCGGTAATGCGATAGCACTTCCAATATGAATATGATGATTTTGTCTGATAAAATCCCCCATCCAACTGCTGTTCACTCCCGGATGTTTCATAAGTGATAAAGCCGCTGCTTTAATCATCATATCATTGATAGAGATTTTTATATTACTCACCATATTGATTTGCTTACGCACACTCAACAGATTATCCATTTTTACAGAAGTCTTCAAATAAAAATGGGGTGCAGAAAATTTACTTTCAGCTAATCGCTGCGCAATTATTTTTCGCATTTGTGTCATAGGTGTGTCTGTATGTCCTTCAATACCTGCGGTGAATGAAGGAACAGCAGCTGTGGTTTGAGTTGCGGCCTTATTTACTTGATCTAAATCTCTTTTTACAATTCGTCCGTTATCGCCACTTCCTTGAACTGAATGTAAATCAATTCCCTTCTCTTTGGCGATTGATTTGGCAAGAGGGGAGGCTTTTAGTCTGATGTCTGTTGTAGGTTGTTGGTTGTTAGTGGTTGGTTGAAGGTTGCCACTTATCGAAGTATTTTTTTCAGGTTTAATTAGAATTTCTTCCTGCTTCGGATTTTCTTCTTTCGGATTTAGATTTTGGGAGTTGGATTTTAACGCATCTAAATAAGGAGTTATATCTGTTCCTTCTTTCCCAATAACCGCAATTACTTCATTGACTTTTGCTGCTTGCCCTGCTTCGATACCTTTGTACAATAAGGTCCCATCAGCGTACCCAATGACTTCCATGGTGGCTTTGTCAGTTTCTACATCAGCCAATGAATCATCTGCTTTTACTTTGTCTCCGATATTTTTATTCCATACAACAATTTTCCCTTCTGTCATGGTATCGCTAAGAAGTGGCATGCGAATAACGGTTAGGTCTTTAGGTAAATCGATGTTCGATGTCTGATGTTCGATGTTCGCAGATTCTTTGCTTATTGGAGTTGCCTTTTCATTTGGAACGGGAGCATTCTCAGGTTTTGCATTGATCAAGCCCGATATGTCTTCACCTTCTTTTCCTATAATAGCTATGATATCATTGACTTTCGCTGATTGTCCCGCCTCGATACCTATATAAAGCAATGTGCCGTCTACATACGGAATTACTTCCATGGTGGCTTTGTCGGTTTCAACATCTGCAAGCGAGTCATCACTTTTTACCTTATCGCCTATTTTTTTATTCCAAACGGCAATTTTCCCTTCGGTCATGGTATCACTCAGTAAAGGCATACGTATTACATCGGCCATAGCTTATCAAAATTTTCTCAAAAGTAATATATTTTGTGTAAAAATTTAGAAGTAACACAGATAGCTTATTCAACAATATTGGATTGAGCTAAATAGGTTTGATGCATTCATTTAATTTGCAAATTAATTTTCACTCTATGAATACGTTTTACAGAATGAAGTGTTTAACAATTAGCACTCGAATTATGTTGATCATGAAATGAAGGGTGTGTGAGGGATAGTAACGAAAATCCTCCCGCTGCTTTGAGCGGGAGATTGCAGTGAATAGCCCGACCCTGAAGCAGAAAAACAAAACGACGAAGGAGTGAAGGTTTTTCGCTTCGGGGGCACACCCAAGTAACAAATTATATCTAACATAGGCCAACATAAATTTTATAAATTAACCTTTTATTACATTCAGTATTTAAGAGGTGGTACTATCTTCGTTCACATCGTGAATATTATTTGTAAATAGTATTTGCATTTCAAAAAAGGATATTGTACATTAGACAAATACTTGTGAATGTATAATTTCCTTAGGGGGGATAAAATTAAATATTTATGGCAAAGTTAAAAAAGGTCGAGAATGAAGACCTTAAAAAAGCATTACACGAACATTTCGGTTTTAATGCATTTAAAGATGAACAACAACAAATTATTGAAAGTGTTTTAGCAAAGAAAGATACATTCGTTATTATGCCTACAGGCGGTGGTAAGTCATTGTGTTATCAATTACCTGCGCTGATGAGCGAAGGCATTGCTATAATTGTATCGCCACTCATTGCGTTGATGAAAAATCAGGTAGATCTTTTACGCAGTTATAGTGATATTGAAAATGTAGCACACTTTTTAAATTCTTCATTGAATAAAGGGCAAATAAAAAAGGTCAAGGAAGATTTGCTCGGCGGTGCCACCAAGATGTTGTATGTAGCGCCGGAAACATTGACCAAAGAAGAGAATGTAGAGTTTTTAAAACAATTGAAAATTTCATTTATAGCCGTTGATGAAGCGCATTGTATTTCGGAATGGGGGCATGATTTCAGACCTGAGTACAGAAAGATACGGGATATCATTAATGAAATTGATCCTCAATTGCATATTATCGCCTTAACCGCAACGGCAACACCCAAAGTGCAGGATGATATTAAAAAGAATTTGGTCTTAAAAAAACCAAACGTGTTTGTGTCTTCATTTAACCGGCCCAATTTGTATTATGAAATAGTGCCGAAAGCTAAGAAAGATCAAACTGTAAAACATATCGTAAAATTTATACAACAGAATAGGGGTAAGAGCGGTATTATTTATACACTTAATAGAAAGACCACTGAAGATTTAGCGCAACTTTTAGTAGCAAACGGGATCAGTGCAGTAGCCTATCATGCGGGCTTAGATAGTAAGACGAGAGCAGACAGGCAAGATCAGTTTTTGATGGAAGATGTAGATGTCATTGTTGCCACCATTGCGTTTGGTATGGGTATCGACAAGCCGGATATTCGCTTTGTCATGCATTACAATATTCCAAAATCAATTGAAAATTATTATCAGGAAACGGGACGAGCCGGACGTGATGGTATGGAAGGAAAATGCCTTCTTTATTTTTCATATAAAGATGTTCAGAAATTGGAGCATCTGATGAGAGATAAGCCATTAACTGAACGTGAAATGGGTGCACAACTTATTGGTGAGACTGTAGCTTATGCTGAGAGTGCTATTTGCAGACGAAAAGTATTGTTACATTATTTTGGTGAAGAATATGATGCGGCGCAATGTAAATGCATGTGTGACAATTGCCTGCATCCGAAAGAAAAAATAGATGTGAAGGATACAGTATTTACAGCGTTGGAAGCCATTCGTCAGTTGAAAGAAATGTTTGGAATAGATTATGTGATTAATGTAATCTTAGGACGATTGAACACACAGATACAATCATTTAAACACGATAAATTGAAGTGTTTTAGTATGGGTGCTCATTTTCAAATGGATGATCATTTTTGGTTTTCATTATTGCGCCAAATGATGGTAGAAGGATTGATCCGGAAGGATATTGAAGAATATGGCTTATTGAAATTGACAGATAAAGGAAAAGAGTTTTTGAAAAAACCATACTCAATTAAATTGTCATTGAATCATAAATTTCAGGATGCGGATGGCGATGATGATGAAACCGGTGGTGGCGGTGCGTCTGGTAGCGGTGCCCTTGATCCGGCATTATTAGAGATGCTGAAAGAAATGCGAAAGCAAGTTGCCAAGCAACACAATGTACCTCCGTTTGTAGTGTTTCTCGAAAACTCGCTCGAAGACATGGCGACGAATTATCCGACAACATTGGCAGAAATGGAGAACATTGCCGGTGTAAGTAAAGGAAAAGCCTTGAAATTTGGAAAAAAATTCGTGGAGTTGATTGCGAAGTATGTCGAAGAAAATGACATTACCAAAATGGACGAGTTTGTGATGAAGAGCGTGATGAACAAAAGCGGCATCAAGGTATTTATCATTCAAAACATTGATAAAAAGATACCGTTGGAAACGATTGCGAAGATGAAGGAATTGAATATGAATGATTTGTTACATGAAATGGAAACTATCGTCTCGAGCGGTACAAAATTAAATCTCGATTATTGCATCAATGATTATGTAGATGAATATGATCAGGATGATATTTATGAATATTTTCAAACTAGTGACAGAGGAAATCTTGATGAGGCGTTTGAAGATTTAAAAGAAAACAACATTACTTTGGAACAATTGCAACTGGTACGAATTAAGTTTATGAGTGAGTATGCAAATTAGACCGGAGCCTATTCACTATTACCTTAATTAATACTTTAAAAAATAATTGGGTAATTGAGTATAATTGTTATTTTTGCAGCCCGTTTGGAAAGTGTTGTATTATGGCAGTTGCATTTCATACTCATATCCAAGTCGAAAAGGTGCGGTAGCTCAGTCGGTAGAGCAATGGACTGAAAATCCATGTGTCGGGGGTTCAAATCCCTCCCACACCACCCAAAGGGATAATTCCGACTTCGTGTCGGAATTATCTTTTATAGGATGGGTTGAAAGTCTTGCTATATCTGCAATAGCGACAAAAATAGAATTCACTCTTATGGTTCGACACTCGTTGTTTTTCTTGTTATAAAACATTCCATCCGGAAAGATGAGGTATTGCAGTTTTTGATTTTAGGTAATAACGAAAACTCAATTCCTCATTTTTAGATTACACTCATGAAGCATTACCGGGTAATAGTTTTTGTATCATAGGGAAGCATATTCAGAAATTCTCATGATTAAAATTTTCGAGAATACATCACAGATAAGGAATATCATTTAGTTATTCATTCTAAGAATAAATCTTATTTTTGAAGCATGGCAGCATTTTCAAATTCAGTGAGTATCGATCAGGTTGGTGTCGAAGAACGCATCGCACGATTCAACACCCGAAGTATAAAAAAGGAAAGTAAGGTGCAGGGATTAAAACTTGCATTGAGCATGATAGACTTAACAACATTGGAAGGAAAAGATACCGAAGGAAAAGTGATGCAACTTTGTTACAAGGCGCAACATGTCGCTGATGATATTGAAGGCTTGCCAACTGTTGCTGCTATTTGTGTATATCCCAATTATGTAAAGACGGCAAAGAAAAGTTTGCTCAATTCATCTATTAAAGTGGCCTCTGTTGCCACCGCATTCCCGAGTGGAAACAGTGCGTTGAAAATAAAATTGGCTGATGTGAAAATGGCGGTCGATCACGGAGCTGATGAGGTAGATATGGTTATCAGCCGGGGTGAATTTCTGAAAGGAAATTATAATTTTGTATCGGATGAAATTTCAAGCATAAAAGAAGCGTGCCGTCATGCAAGACTAAAAGTAATTTTAGAAACCGGTGAACTCAGTACCTTAGACAATGTTCGTAAAGCAAGTGAAATAGCCATTCTTGCCGGAGCTGATTTTATAAAAACATCGACCGGAAAAATTTCCCCTGCGGCTACGATGCCGGTCACTTATGTGATGCTGCAAACCATCAGAGATTATTATGAGGCAACAGGAAAAATGATAGGCATGAAACCTGCCGGTGGAATTTCAACCGCAAAATCAGCCTTGCAATATTTGGTGATGTTGTATGAAACACTGGGTGATGCATGGATGACAAATGAATGGTTCCGGTTTGGTGCAAGCAGTCTCACAAATGATATTGTGATGCAATTAGCCAAAGAACAAAAAGGTGTTTATTATTCGGCTGATTATATTTCGAAAGACTAAGAATCAATGCCTGAGTTTTGATGTTCGATCTTTGTAAATGAAGAATAAAAGTTGTGAGAGGTGGACGACAATAACCCACTAACGACATTACTTCCCGTAAAACGGAATCTTTACCACCATTGCCTTCAATAATTTATCGCGTACTTCAATATATATTTCGCTTCCTATGGCGGCATCGCTTTTAGCCACATAACCCATGCCTATTGCCTTTGCCAAACTTGGGCTTTGTGTACCGCTGGTAACTTTCCCGATTCCTATTCCATCAGCTGTCTTAATTATATAATCATGACGCGGAATCCCTTTGTCTATCATTTCAAAGCCGACTAATTTTTGTGCAACCCCTTCTGTTTTTGTTTTTTCAATGGCTGCACGATTCGTAAAATCTTTTGTGAATTTTGTAATCCATCCAAGACCGGCTTCGATTGGATTGGTGGTATCATCAATGTCATTGCCATATAAGCAATATCCCATTTCAAGGCGAAGGGTATCTCTTGCTCCAAGTCCGATAGGCCTGATACCCTGTACTTCACCCGCTTTAAAAATAGCGTCCCAGATAATTTCTGGAGCACCATTCGCATCCTCAAAATAGATCTCCACTCCTCCTGCACCGGTATAACCTGTGTTGGAGATAACAACATTATCACATCCTGCAAAAGTGCCTTTGGCAAAATTGTAATATGGGATTTCTGAAAGTTTAACTGAGGTTAGTTTTTGTAAAGTGTCAGTTGCCTTTGGGCCTTGAATAGCAAGTAAAGACGTTTTATCGGAAATATTATGCATCTCCACGCCTTTCGTGTTTTGATTGTTGATCCAC
>JANNYV010000545.1:0-4184 GCA_031410275.1 Bacteroidota bacterium | reverse complement strand
CAAAAAGAGCATATCAATGGCATCCAATTTTTATGCAACATGTCTAATTATGCAAATGGAATTTATTTTGTGGAGGTAAAAGAGAATGGGAAAATCCGAAGGGCGAAGATTGCGAAGGAGTAAGATGGATGTGAGATGAGGAGTATGTATTTTTTTAATTGATAATGAATAGTTGATAATTGATAATTAATTCATCCATCCTTTATCCATTATCCATTATCAATTGTCCATTGTCATATCTCCTAATAGCTATGAGTTAAAGGCTTCTTTATTTCATTAGCAACTTCTTCGCATTTGCTTACATCTCAAACCATATCTTTGCGGCTCAAGAAGTTCTTACAATTCGCTTTTTAGCTAACACATAGCAACACGAACATGGGTCATGCTCTTTTAAAGGAAAGAGATTTTTCAATTATCATTTTGTTTTTACAAATAAATTTCGTTCACCTGCTATTGCTTATTTATCAAGCTTAGAGGGATGGCTTTATTTATTTATTAAAAACAAAAAACAACATGACTACATTTAGTGATTTGGGGTTGCATGAAAACATTATCAGCGCAATCACCGAACTTGGCTTTGAAACGCCAACAGAAATTCAACAAAAAGCGATACCGATTTTTATTGAACGCAAAAGCGACTTAGTGGCTTTGGCCCAAACAGGTACAGGAAAAACAGCCGCCTTTGGGTTGCCGATTCTTCATCATCTCGATACCGAGAAAAAATTTACACAAGCCTTAATTATTTCTCCGACCAGAGAATTGTGTATTCAAATTACAAACGATTTAAAAAAATACAGCAAGAATATGCGCGGTGTGCGTATTACAGCGGTATACGGCGGAAGTTCGATCTCTGAGCAAATTAGAGAATTACGTCAGGGCTCACAAATTATTGTGGCCACACCGGGACGATTAATTGATTTGATTGATCGTAAAGCAGTAAAAATTGAACAGGTTGAAACTGTTGTATTAGATGAAGCCGATGAAATGCTGAACATGGGTTTTCAGGAAGATATCGAATCTATTTTATCGAATACACCGGAAGATAAAATCACCGGTTTGTTTAGTGCCACCATGCCAAAAGCAATCCGTTCGATTGCGAATAAATATTTGAAAGAAACTGTTGAAGTGTCTTCAGGTAAAAAGAATTCAACGTCAGTCGATATTACCCATCAATATGCTGTAGTACAAGCCAAAGAAAAATTACCTGCATTGAAACGTATCATCGATTTTAATGAAGATTTCTTCGGTATTATTTTTTGCACCACACGATTAGAAACTCAAGAGATTAGTGATTCATTAGTGAAAGCCGGTTATAATGCCGATTGTTTGCATGGCGATTTATCGCAGCAACAACGTGATAAAGTAATGGGTAAGTTTCGTAAACGTGTAATCAAAATATTATGTGCAACCGATGTGGCGGCACGTGGTATTGATGTGAACGATATTACCCATGTTATACATTATCATCTTCCGGATGATATTGAAAACTATACACACCGAAGCGGACGTACAGCCCGTGCGGGTAAAAAAGGAATTTCAATTGCCTTACTTCATATCAGAGAAGCATACAAAATGCATCAGATCGAAAAGATGGCAAACATGAAGTTTGAGAAATTTATGATACCGAAAGGTGAAGAGATTATTGCAAAACGAATTCAAAATTTTGTGACTGATTTTACGGAGTTCGATTACAAAGAAGCATCTGATATCACCTTAAAAAATGAATGGATTTTTCCGTTAATGCAAATGGAGAAGGAAGAATTGGTGAATCGTTTGATGGCAAAAGAATTGGGCAAATTAGATACAAACTATACAGCCCATTCCGATTTGAATGTAGATGAATCATCACGATCGAGAGGAAGTGAGAGAAGCTCAGAACGAAGCGGCGATAGAAGAGATAGAGGCGACAGAAGAAGCAGTGAACGAAGTTCAGACAGAGGCAGCGAGCGTGGCAGCAGAAGGGATAAGTTTTCTGACGGTGAACCAACAACGCGTTTGTTTATCAACCTTGGCAAAAAAGACAATCTTCGTTACGATGAAATGCGTGAAATGATTTTCCAAAATTCAAAAGTAAGCGGACATCATATTAAAGACATTGAAATGCAAGGAGTGTTTTCATTCTTCGAAACTGATGCACAAAGTGCCGAACGTATTCTTGCAGGATTTAATAATGTTGAAGTCAATGGTAGAGAAGTTCGTATATCAAAAGCCGAAGGTCAACCAGGCGGCGGAGGCGGCGGACGTCCTTCATCTGAAAGACCTGAACGCAAAGGACCTCGCGAAAGAACATATTCAAGTGCAAGAGGAGGAAATAATACTGTTGGTGGAGGAGACCGGAAATTTGGCGGTTCATCAAGAGGTGGAAGTTCAAGTGCAAGAAGCGGAAGCTCTTCAGCGGCACCTAAACCAAGATTTAAGAAAAAAAACGATGATACAAGTTGGTAATATTCCAATTTGAAATTTAAAGAAACGGCAATTCAATAAAGTGGGTTGCCGTTTTTTATATGCCCATCTATAATCGAATCCTTTTCTGTTTTTTCAGAGTCTCAAATAAATTTCTATACGAATTAATATTTCTATAACGAAAAAAGGTTTGATGAGACTGATTCATCAAACCTTTTTTGCATCACTTGATTGACAAGCAATCAACTTATTTTACAACTTGTTTCAAAAATTTATAATCCAACAACAGCTTGAAGGGCTAAGCCGCTAAATTTACCATTGTATTGATAATCGTATGGTGTAAAGTCTAAATATTTTTGGGATACATATTCTACCTTCATTAAAATATTACGGGTTGGGAACCAACCGGCAGAAACAGTTGCACGATTAATAGTTACATCGTAGGTTTCAAATAATTGTCTACCGGTGACAGTGTTATATCGTGCGGCAATAAAGCATTGCTCGCGTGGTAAAAAGCGATACACCACTTCAGCAGCCATTTGTGTAAACTTACGTTCAACTCCTTTTGGTTCGAAATTCATTCTCCCTTTCAACATTTCATAGGTTGCGAAAAATTCAAACCCTTTATATTTCACAAATGGGTTTATCATAACCGAACTTACCTTATTATTAAATACCGGTAGTTCGCGTCCTGAATCTTTATTATTTCTAACATTGCTTGGTCCAATACCTGTTGGGACACCTTCAACATAAATGGTTGAACGGGCTTGTTCCATCACCATTGAATAATGTGAACCACCTCTGTCGCCTAAATACATACTGTTAAACACATTGCCTGAGTTGCTATATGAAGACACCGATAAACGGAATTTTAAATCTTTATTAATTGTTCTGTCATAGGCTGCTTTAAATAAAATAGAAGGATGTTTTTTATTCGGGTCAATATAGGGGTTTGTTTTTGCATAAGGTGTTACATTGCCTTCAACCTGTCCGTTGGTAGCACCGGCAACAAGTGTTAATCCTTTGATTGGGAATACATAAAGTTCACCACCAATTTCTGTAGTGAAAGCATCTATAATATAATTTTCAACAAATGGATTGTTGATACAATTTCCTGCATCAGAACGACGGAATTGCGCATCACCATAATTGGGTGTGAATTCCCCGATTTTTAATCGAACATATTTTGAAAACCATTCAGGGTTACCAAGCATTGGTAATTTGTCTACTTGTATATACCCACCTTTCACCCAAAATTCGTTGTGATGTCTGGTAGACATATAGGTTTCAACACTCAAGCGAATACCGTCGGCCAGCTGCACGTCTAAATTTAAATTTGCCATGGCGGTACTAAATCCGGTCAATGTTGCGCTAGTTGAATCACCATCAGTGCCTGCTCCAAATAAAAGATTTTTGTTATTTAAGTGTGTCGAGTCTTCAGCAAAATAAACAGGGGTATTAGAATGTGTCAGTGATTGAAAGTCTTGTGTGAAGCATGCGCCAAGCCGAATTTTCAAGCCATCAAAGGCAGGCTGATCGGCCCATTTTGAAGGTTCGAACATATTGATGCCGGTCTGGTCCCAAGGTCTGAAATACTGAATAGGTGCTTGTTGCGCCAAGAGAGAATTGGCCGTTACACTGAAGACCACCAGGATAATCAGTTTGATTTTTGTTGTGATGTTTTGCATTTTTTTGAATTTTAGGATTTATGAAAGTCGGTAATGAGGTCACACTAGATTTTACTATTCTGTTTAAATCATAACTATTTCTAATCTCTAAAA
>JANNYV010000544.1:0-2817 GCA_031410275.1 Bacteroidota bacterium | reverse complement strand
CTTCCTCTCAATTTTATAAATCTCATAACTTTCATCAGGGATAATACTTTCAGTTGAGGAGGAGTATATTATTTTTCCTGTAAATGTTGTTGAACTCAACAATAGAGATCTGAAGTTGGTTGTAGGATTGCTATTATTTATAACCAAATAACCGTTCTTGTATTTTTGCAAATAGATATTAACCGCTTTCATAAACCGATCAACTTCCATAATTTCGAAATCACTACCGTCAACAAATTTTGTGTATGTTTCTAAGTGCTCAGTGCCTAAATAGTACATAGGTTTTCCGGTAACATAAGTGAGCCCATCTAACGTATAATTTAAGTATCCGGCGATTGGAACCGGCGATTTCAACGTTTCAAGAACTTTTGCAGTTTCTCCGCAATTACTAAACGGATATTTTATATCTCTATAGCAGGCAATGCTACCACTGACTGCCTGAGGAATTAACCAAATTAAAATAAAGGCCGTACTCCATTTTCTTTGTTGGGTTGAACTGAGCAAATAAAAAATAAAAAAAGCTATCCAGGCAAAACTAAAATGCCTGAATCCCCAGGTATTTAATATGAACAACATATAAAAAATACCGCTTAGCGCAATTAGATAAAAAAGTCGAAACGGTTTGGCAAGAAAATAAACGCTCCCAATTGTAAATAAAATAAACAACAGAATATGTGGCATTCCATTTTGAAATAAAGGTTCGTTCCAAAAATAAAAATCGTTCCAATTGAATAATGTCAGATTGCCATAATTTACTTTCTTTATGACACTTAAAAAATTTCCAACGATGTCAGGAATAAATTCATGTACACGATTAAAGCAATCTGACGGTGGAATACAAGTATAGTAGGAGAGAAATATAACAGCCATCAGAGAAGCACCTAACAGAAGTGATATTGACAATGAAATTTTTTGATTGAAAAATTGTTGCGCTATAAAGCACATGCCTAATCCAAAGCAAATGGGCAACGCCTGCAAATGAATATGCGCTGCGATTGCTATACAAAACAAAGAAGCATAAAGTTTAGGTTTGTCTTGCAGAAAAAAATATACAGACAATACAAGCAACATTAATACAAAAATATACTGCCTGTTTAGCGTACCAAATTCAAATAATAAATAATAATTGAATGGTAGCAAAAGTTTAGTAAACCAATGCAATTGAAATTTAAATAGCACCAAATACATGGTGATTGCTGTTGACACATAATGTACCAATATAAAGGCTAAATAACTCTTCCCAAATAATTGGGTAAGATAGAGGATAAAATAATAAATATATGGATGACCCTCATACCCTCGAAGCGTAAATAAATTAACCGGATTTTTTGCCGCTAAGCTGATACATAATGAATGAAATTCATCACGCCAAGGTTCATGATAATATTTGCTTATGCCTAAGAGAACTAGAAAGAAAAAAAGGAGAAGGTAGTTGAAGGATTTACTTTGGAGGAAATTCATTTTACTTACAAGTTACAAGTTATTCGCTAATAGTTATTAAGATATTGATGAATTTTCAATAACTAATTTCTCAATAACCCAATAACCTAAGATACTTTCTCTACCTGCATATAACTCAACTCAACAGGCGTTGCACGTCCGAAGATTTTCACCACTACTTTTAATTTCTTTTTCTCATCATTTATTTCTTCGATAGAGCCGTTGAAATCATTAAATGGCCCGTCAATTATTTTCACATTTTCACCAACAATAAATGGTTCCGACATCATAACACCTCCATCGGCTAACTCATCCATTTTACCAAACATCTTATTTACTTCACTTCGACGAAGTGCATCAGGATGTTCTTTACCTAGAAAATGTATAACACCTGATACATTTTTAATTGTTTGTATCATATCATCTGAAAGACGTGCTGTAGTGGCTTCCAATAAAATATAACCCGAAAAAAGAATTTTCTCCCGCATTACTTTTTTACCACCGACTACTTTAAACACTTTTTCGACAGGGCACATAATTTGGGTAATTGTATTTCCCCAACCGGAGCGACGAATTTCGATATCAAGATAATCCTTAATTTTTCGTTCCTTTCCACTCAACACCCGTAGAACAAACCACTTGTTTTCGACTTCCTTCTTTTCAACAACTTCTTTCTTTTCAACCAACTCTTGCGGTTCAACCGGTTCGTGTTTTTCGACAGGTTCTTGTCCTTCTTGTATAGATTCCATTAGTACGTTTTATTTAAAGAATTTGTAGAAGGTTTCAAATACAACTTCAGAAGAACCATCCATAGCTAAGATTAAAAGCGTTAGCAAAATAATACTCACCAATGTGATTAAGGTTGTTTGCTGAAGTTCTGACCATGTTGGCCAAGTCACCTTATGAATTAATTCGTCATATGCTTCTTCAAAGTAATTTAATATTTTACTCATATTATGTTAGTTTAAACAGGATAATCCTGTTGTGATAATAGACTATTTCAATTTGCACGGGCACTAAGATTCGAACTCAGATCAAAGGTTTTGGAGACCCGTATGCTACCATTGCACCATGCCCGTAAATTCAATTAGCTAATTAGCAAATTTGCTAATTAGCTAATTGAAAAATATCAAAAAGGACAATTCATTTTTTTACTTAATGATTTCAGTAACCTGACCCGCACCTACTGTACGGCCACCTTCACGGATAGAGAACTTAAGTCCTTTTTCCATTGCGATTGGTCCAATCAATTTTACTTCGATACTCACATTATCACCAGGCATAACCATTTCAGTTCCTGCAGGTAACATTACCTCTCCGGTAATATCTGTTGTACGGAAATAGAACTGAGGGCGATATTTATTAAAGAACGGCGTA
>JANNYV010000543.1:0-4727 GCA_031410275.1 Bacteroidota bacterium | reverse complement strand
ACTTGAATTATAAAATGGTTTTGTATTTTTTAGTTTACTCATATTGTCTGAACCTTGATTTTCTTGATTAAAGGATTGCAGGATTTTTGGTTTACTTATTTTTATTTTTTCCATCACTCAATTTTTTTAAAGTTGTATTTCCGGCAAGTGATTTCAATTGTGTAATGGCAATTGCATTTAGTTTCTTTAACCGTTCACCTTGGGGTAATTTCATCTTTATAAATTCAGCATTCATGCTTTCCATATTTGCCAGCACAAGCAACTGCTCTATGCTACTATAATCTCTCATGTTGCCTTCCTTGCCGGGGTTTTCTTTTCGCCATTGCTGTGCAGTTTTTCCAAACATGGCTACATTCAATACATCGGCTTCGTTGGCATAAATAATTTGTTGTTGCTCCTTTGTAATATCAGGCGGAATAATATTTTCCTTAATGGCATCGGTATGTATGCGGTAATTTATTTTTGCCAGCGTTCTGTTAAGATTCCATGCCAGCGAAAGGCGTTGGTTTTCATCATCTTTTAAGCGTTGAAACTCTCTGATAAGATAAATTTTAAATTCGGCACTAATCCACATGCCAAATTCAAACGCAATATCCTTGTGAGCATAAGTTCCGCCGTACCTGCCTGTGGTTGCTTTCATTCCAATGGCATTGGTTTTTTCAACCCACTCTTTTACACTCAGCTTGTAACTGTTCAATCCTGCCTGACTTTTAATTATGGCAAATTCGCCATAATTAAAATTGGGATTGTAAACACTTTCCCAAACACCTAAAAACTCAACGGTGTTTCTGTTTCGAAGCCAGTCGGAAATAAAAAAATCTCCGTCTTTTGCTTTCAGCATATCCGTTATGGAAATATAATCATCTTCTTTCTGAGAGAGAATAGTAATAGCAGTGCCTTGCACATTAATGGTTGATTTTTTTTCTTTCGCCATAGTTTTAATCTTTATTTTAGGTTGCCCAAATACGAAATGCGGTTGCCTGACTGCTATTGACCCGATAGCCAACAGAAATGATGGCATCTAAATTGTAGAACTGAGTCGTGTAGGTTTTATTGTCAGCGGCAGTATGTGCAATTTTTGCACTAACTGAATTTTGGTCAAGTTCCTTTGTTTCAAAAATATTTTTCAGGTGTTTTGTAATTACGGTTCTGTCAACCCCAAACAAATCAGCTATTTTTTGTTGCGTAAGCCATATCGTTTCATTCTGTATAAAAATTTCAACTTTCACCTTACTGCTCGGGGTTGTGTAAAGCAGTATTTCATTAAAATCTTTTTTTACCCGCCCTGTGCTTAGTAGGGTTGTTTTATTTGTTTTAGCCATATTAATTTATTAATTCGATTCTTACTTTTTTGCCATTAATGATTCTTCTTTTTAGCTGCTTTCAAAACTTTTGGCTCATTTACTTTTTCGAGTTTTTTAATACTATCCGCCACCGGCAAATCTTCAGGCATAGTGCCTCCGATTTCCTCAATTGTTTTTCTTACTTTCTTGCCGATTTCAAAATGAGTTTTGTTAGCATGCTGCTTACCTTTAATGCTATCCTTTCTAAGTTTTTCTTCGGTTTGCGTTGCTCTAAAAAGATTAGCGGCTAATTCGGTACTTCCCATGTGGTCTAAAATATGTTGGCTTTTCTTTAATCCTTTATTTTTATGAATGCCTTTGGCATCAAGACCGCCATACAAACCTTTGTAACCGTGGTTTTGAAAGATGGCATAATCAAGAGGTTCTATAACACCGGCATCTTTTGCTGCATCAGCCAATTGTATATTATGACGTTTCATTTCATCGCGCAGAAACAATCGTTTTTCTTCCTCATTACTCAAACGATTATATTCATCCATTTGCCTTATTTCTTGCAATCGGGTTTGAATAGCGAAATAGGTTTGTCCTTGCGCCACTACTTCTTTGGTAGGATCCGCATTTTGTACGATAAGGTAGCAAGCATATCTTGATAATTTTACTCCATCGTCCATAGGTCTTTCCGCACCAGAACCTATTGCAACCATTTCGAGGAAGCCCTCGAAATGGTTCGATTCGTCTTGTCCACTATTTGTACATGCCTCTTTTGCTTTTTCAATAACAGGCTTAAAATGCCTATATTCAGAGTATTCCAATACTTTACTTAGTTGCCGCGCTGACCACCATTCAAAACCATTTTTATCAATTTGTTTTATTTGCTCGAATATGGTTTGCTGTGTATTTATCATTTTTTTCTTCATAATTTAATCTATTAGTTCTTTTAAATATTTATTCAATTCTTTTTGAACCTCCACCAATTCTTTTTCTAACACGTCTATTTCAGTTTGTACTTTGGCTATATCCACTTCAGCTTCTTCTTCAAATGTGTCGACATAACGTGGAATATTTAAATTGAAATCATTTTCTGTAATTTCTTCAACAGTGGCTACATAACTATATTTATCTTCAATAATTCCTTGCTTTAATTTGCCATCATTAAATTTTCGATAGGTGTCAACAATGTGTTCAATATCCGAACCTCTAAGTTTGTTTTGATTTTTAGCAGATTCAAAATGTTTGCTGGCATCAATGAATAGGACATCTTTGTTTTTTTCTTTTCCCCGGTTAAAAATTAAAATAGCCGCAGGTATTCCTGTTCCAAAAAACAGATTAGCAGGTAAGCCAATAACGGCTTCTAAAATATTTTCTTCAATAGTTTTTTGACGAATCTTTCCTTCACTGCTACCTCTGAAAAGTACACCATGTGGAACAACAACTCCTACTTTCCCTTTGGCTTCATAAGTTGTTTCTATCATGTGACTAATGAATGCCCAATCGCCCTTGCTCTTTGGTGGAACGCCTCTCCAAAAGCGATTATATTTATCGGTTTCAGGATCATAGCTTACCACAGTCTTCTCACCATCTTTATCTTCTACCTTACCCCATTTATCTAAACTAAATGGAGGATTTGCCACAACCGTATCAAACTTCATTAAGGCATCACCTTCTTTCAATTTAGGATTACGAATGGTATCGCCCCAACGAATGGTTGCATTATCGAAACCATGCAAAAACATATTCATCACAGCTAAGGCCCAAGTGCTGCCATTGGCTTCTTGTCCGTATAAGGAAAAATTATCCGAACCAACTTCTTGTCCCGCTTTAATTAACAATGAACCGGAACCACATGTAGGATCACAAATCCGCGAGCCGGGCTTCGATTTGGTTAATTTAGCAAGCAATGTAGAGACTTCACTTGGCGTAAAAAATTCACCGGCTTTTTTTCCCGCATCAGAAGCAAAGTTAGATATGAGATATTCATAAGCCCCTCCGATAATATCTACACCTCCTAAATGCGATGGTCGCAAATCGAGTTCATCTTTATTAAAATCGAGGAGTAAATTTTTTAGTCGAGTATTCTTGTCTTTTGGTTCACCCAGTTTACTATTATTGAAATCAATATTTTGGAATATGCCGGCACCATCCTCACTGTAAAGCTTTTCACGATTTTCTTCTTCTAAATCATTCAAGGCAATATTAATGAGTTCACCAATATTAGATTCGTTTCGATGGTCGAATAAATAACGGAAATGACTTTGTTCAGGCACTACGAAACGTTCATGTTTCATGGCACGTTTCGCTCGTTCAGCATCGTTGTTGTATTTTTCCAAGTATGCTTCATACTTATCATCATGCACATCGCTGAGATATTTTATAAAGAGCATGGTGAGTACATAATCCTTATAAATACTTGGGTCTATGCTACCGCGAAAAGTGTCGCATGCTTTCCAAACGGCATCATTAATATCTTTCTGGGTTATTTTTTTTGTCATATAATTAGTTGAAACATTGGTGATTCATACTGTTTAGGTCTATATTAAATCGGGCGGTTAAGCAATCTTCTATTTCCTCTTTCGCACATCGGTGCTTCTCATATTCTTTTTGACTTGAGCCTTCTGTTGTTATGGAAACATTAAACTCACCACTTCCATCATCGCATCGACAAATTTCAATTTTCACTTTTTCACCGGATTTAGTTTCTGCTTCACAATACTGCCAACCGCAATTGGGGCAAGGGATATTTATTTTCATTTATTATTATTTTATAACGTTTAAGATTTGTTGTTGAATTTGATTTTCTCTCAGAACTTCAATCCGTTGCCGGATCGTTTTTTCCTTATTCCGAAGTTGGGTAATTTTCAAAATCGTTTTTTGTATTTGCAAATTAGGTATCGAAATTTCCAGCTCTTCTAATACGTTCTTCGTGATAGATGGAGTAACCGAGCCTTTAGCTTGAGCCTTCAAAACACTCATCGTATTCGGATGATTGATAAACCATGCGATGTATGCCGGAAGAATATCTTTCTTTATAATTTTCAACACAAAGAATGATGTAGATGCAACAGCAGGAAGTTGATTTTGATATACTGTTGCAAAATTTCGAGTTCCTTTGGCGGAAAAAAGAATATCATTATTTTCTAGTAAGTGTTTTTTTGAAACTTGTTCTGCGTTCAAATCAGGAAAAAGTGATTCAGACAACTCGCCATTTTCATCAAAATGTTTTGTTTGTAAATACATTATATCACCCTGTTCTTGGGGCTTTGCAAAGAATCCTGTTTGGATGGTGACAATATCGATTAATTTTATTTTCAATTTTATATCTGAGTATATGGATTACAAAGATATGAATAAAATTGAAAATTAAAAATATATTTTTAAGTATTTCAATTACAAAATACAATGTTTCTCCGCAAATTGGCCTATGCA
>JANNYV010000542.1:0-4313 GCA_031410275.1 Bacteroidota bacterium | reverse complement strand
ATATCATATTTCCAAAGGTCATTGAGATAGCCGATATTAAACATTTGTCCTCCTGTAATCCAAAAATTCCCTTGCATATCTTTCCAATAATTTCCATGATACCTGCCCGGTGGCTCATTCGTTGCTGCTGAAACACCCATGACTCCATAGGTTCCCATAGATACGGTATTCATAACAACGGTGTCACCTTTCATCCAAGTCCAAACACCGCCTTGCGAATAACATGACACTGAAAACAAAAAACTATATATAAAAATCAGGTAGTAATATTTCTTCATCGGCATTTCCTAGGGTATAAACAATTGGGGTTTGTAAGCATAAAGATAATAGACTAATTATTAACGAACGAGGTTTGGAAGAAACAAATTGTATAAGAAATAATTTCATTTATTAAAAATATATGCCACTCCACTAATTCATTTTTTGAAACATTATACCAATTATCAGGTATGCTTTTATTGTTGTAAATGAAAATTTGAAAGTAAAAAGATATTGAACCGCCCTGCTTTTTACGGTATTTAAACTACTTTTGCGACATGGAAACTTTACAACATACGTTGACTGAGCAATTTATAGCACGTGAAGAAAAATATAATGCCCATAATTACCATCCGTTACCTGTGGTATTAGAAAGAGGTAAAGGCGTGTATGTTTGGGATGTAGAAGGCAAGCGTTACTATGATTTTTTGAGTGGTTATTCTGCCATCAATCAAGGACATTGCCATCCAAAAATTATTGATGTATTGATAGAGCAAGCGCAAAAACTTACGCTTACTTCGCGTGCTTTTCATAGTAACCTTTTAGGTGAATATGCAAAATATATTACGTCTTATTTTGGCTATGACAAAGTACTGCCAATGAATACCGGGGTTGAAGCCGTAGAAACTGCCTTGAAACTCGCACGCAAATGGGGCTATGTGAATAAAGGTATTGAAGAAAATAAAGCGACTATACTTGTTTGTGCAGACAATTTTCATGGGCGTACGATTAATGTCATTTCATTTAGCACAGACCAAAGCTCAAGAGAAGGTTTCGGTCCATTTATGCCGGGGTATGAAGTCATTCATTACAATGATATAAATGCGTTAGCGGGGGCATTAAAAAATAAGAATGTATGTGGTTTTTTGCTTGAACCCATTCAAGGCGAAGCCGGTGTAGTAGTTCCTGATTCCGGCTATTTAAAAACATGTTACGATATGTGTAAAGCAGCCAATGTATTATTTATTGCAGATGAAATACAAACCGGTCTTGCACGTACAGGTAAAATGCTTGCATGTGATCATGAAAATGTGAAGCCTGATATTTTAATTTTAGGGAAAGCATTAAGCGGTGGCACGTTACCCATTAGCGCAGTGCTTTGCAGTGATGAAATTATGATGAATATAAAACCGGGTGAACATGGTTCGACATATGGTGGAAATCCATTGGCTTGTAAAGTTGCCATGACGGCATTACAAGTTTTAAAGGATGAAAAAATGTGTGAGAATGCAGCTGAGATGGGTACCTATTTTAGAGAACAATTGAGAGATTTAAAAAGCCCCTTTATCAGCATCGTTCGTGGAAAGGGTTTACTCAATGCAATTATTATTAAACATGAAGATAAAGATGCGGCTTGGAAGCTTTGTATCGAAATGATGCATCATGGTTTAATTGCCAAACCTACACATGGAGATAAAATTCGTTTCGCCCCACCACTCATCATCACAAAAAATGAGATAGATGAATGCGTACAAATTATTGCGACAAGTTTGAAAATATTGGAGTAATGAATGAGCTCTTGACGGATAGCCAAATTCAAATTTCGCAAAAAGATCTCTCACTTAATTCAATTACCAAAGGCTAAAAGCCATCAGCAATTTTATGAAAGTTACCGGATTTAGTTTTATCAAAGACGCTGTCAAATATGACTATCCAGTTGTGGAAGCAATACGTTCGATACTTCCTATTTGCACACATTTCATTGTAGCCGTTGGGAAATCGAGTGATGAAACATTGCAATTAATCAAAAATATTGACCCTGAAAAAATAACCATCATCGAAACTATTTGGGACGAAACCCAACGTGAAGGCGGCCACATTTTAGCGATAGAAACAGATAAGGCATACCATGCAATTGCAGAAGAAAGTGATTGGTGTTTTTATATACAAGGTGATGAAGTGGTGCATGAAAAATATTTATCCGTCATTCAGGAAAATATGTTACGATACAAAGACCGAATAGATGTTGACGGATTACTTTTTCATTATCTTCATTTTTATGGCTCCTACGATTATATTGCCGCAGCTTCTAATTTTTATAAAAGAGAAATTCGTATCATCCGAAAAAATAATTCAATCTTCTCGTACAGAGATGCGCAAGGTTTTAGGAAAAGTGAAAATAAAAAACTAAATGTTGTGCAGATTGAAGCTTACATCTATCATTACGGTTGGGTAAAACAACCTAAAGCTATGCAATTGAAGCAAGAAAATTTTCATACTTATTGGCATACTGATGAGTGGGTCGAAAAAAATGTTATCAAAGCGAATGAATTTGATTACTCAACTATCAACAGTCTGCAAAAATTTACCGGTACGCATCCACAAGTGATGCAAGATAGAATCAGCAAGATCAATTGGCATTTTGATTATGATTTGTCATACAACAAATTTTCATTGAAAGAGCAATTCAAAAAATTTCTTTATAAATTTTTCAGGATTGATTTGAATTATAAAAACTATAAACTACTTCGTTAAGGTAAGCTTATCTCTATCCTTTCAACACTCCACGGCTAATGACAATTCGTTGCACTTCGGAGGTACCTTCATATATCTGAGTAATTTTCGCGTCACGCATCAAACGTTCAACATGAAATTCTTTTACATAGCCATATCCTCCATGTACTTGCACAGCTTCAGTTGTTACGCTTTGCGCTATTTCCGAAGCATATAATTTGGCCATTGCAGATGCCATATCATAATTTAAATGTTGGTCTTTTAGCCATGCTGCTTTAAAACATAATAATCGTGCACCTTCAATTTGTGTAGCCATATCGGCCAACTTAAATTGTATCGCCTGATGATTCATAATTTCTGTACCAAATGCCTTTCGCTCTTTCGCATATTTCACGGCCAATTCATAGGCACCACTTGCAATTCCTAAAGCTTGTGAAGCTATACCAATACGACCGCCACTTAATACTTTCATAGCAAACGTAAATCCAAACCCATCCTCTCCTATTCTGTTTTCCTTTGGCACTTTCACATCTTGAAACATAATTGAGTGTGTATCACTTCCGCGTATACCCATCTTATTTTCTTTACCTCCAACAGTTACACCATCCCAAGCTTTTTCAACAATGAATGCATTAATACCTTTATGTTTTTTTTCAATATCGGTTTGCGCAATCACAAGATAATGTGTTGCAGAATTCCCATTTGTAATCCAGTTTTTCGTACCGTTTAAAAGATAATAATCTCCTTTATCTTCGGCTATTGTACGTTGTGATGTCGCATCACTTCCGGCTTCCGGTTCACTTAATAAAAATGCACCAATCACTTCACCTGTCGCCAACGGAATTAAATATTTTTGCTTTTGTTCTTCTGAACCAAAAGTTTCTAAGCCCCAACACACTAATGAATTATTGACACTCATACAAACTGAAGCTGAAGCGTCAATTTTGGAAATCTCTTCCATTGCCAATACATAGGAAATTGTATCCATGCCGGCTCCACCATATTTTGGGTCTACCATCAAACCCAAAAAACCTAACTCACCCATTTTTTTTATTTGTTCGGCCGGGAATTTTTGATGCTCATCACGTTCAATAACGCCAGGCAATAATTCGGTTTGTGCAAAGTCACGAGCCGCCTGTTGTATCATCAGTTGCTCTTCGGAAAGTTGAAAATTCATATCTTATTTTGTTAATGATACAAACATAAGAAAGTATTTTTATGAATACAAGAAGAGATGTTAGATTAGATGTTAGATGTTAGATGTTAGGGAATTTGACTCACATCATAAATTTCGTTTAATGTTCATACCTTAGGCCTTGTGCCTTACAACTTATGACTAACTATAAAAAATGCCTCCGAAAAAGGAGGCAAATTAATGGGATAGTGATGGGTCTCGAACCCACGACCCTCAGAACCACAAACTGATGCTCTAACCAACTGAGCTACACCATCCATGAACGTCGAAGTGAAAATATAAAATTAAAAAGGTAATTGCAAAAAGTAATATTCTCTTTTTAACTTATAATTCCTACAATGCTCTAACAGAAACATTTGACACCACAAAAAAAATGCATTTCATCTCAATACAATATTATTTCTTG
>JANNYV010000541.1:0-3586 GCA_031410275.1 Bacteroidota bacterium | reverse complement strand
GCCGTCAACAAAAATATTTTTTAACTTCTTTTCACTCATCATTTCGTTGCTTTATAATCTAACCATTTTATAATGCCTCCTTTCAAATGAGATACGTTATTCATCTGAAATTCATCATGCAAGATATCTAATGCAGTTTGTGTTCTAATACCTGAGTGACAAAATAAGATAATCTTTTTTTCTTTATCTAATTGATGAATATTGTTTTTTAAAATAGTCAAAGGAATTTGCAATGCATTCAATTCAGAAATTTTTGGCAATTCATCTTCATTTCGAATATCAATGAGCTGCACATTTTTTTGGTGTACCAACAAATCAAATTCTTCTGCAGTCAATTCATCTTTATTTAAACCGCAAAACTGATCATAATTAAATACGTTGAATTCATTTTCATTTGTCGGAGCATTCAAATACATTGATTTATTTTCTAGAATATCAATGGTATAAAATGAGGAACGAAGCGCATTATAAGTCAATAATTTATTTGAAAGCACTTCGCCGAGTCCTGTAATTATTTTAACCGCTTCGCCAGCCTGCATGGTTCCTATGATACCGGTAACAATATTGAAAACACCATTCTCGGCGCAATTCGGTGCATCAGCTGCATTTGGCGAAACAGGAAATAGATCTCGATAATTTATGACTGCTTGCTCGTAATTGAAAACACTTAGTTGGCCTTCATATTGAAACACGGCGCCGAAAACAAGGGGCTTATTCAATATAATACAAGCATCATTAATAAGATAGCGTGCGATAAAATTATCCGTGCAATCTAGCAATACATCATACTTTTTAATTATCTCGAATGCATTTGATTGATTGATTTCATTTGAATAAATAGAAACAACAGTCATGTCATTTTGCAAGTGTATTTTTTCCTTGACTGCTTCTGTTTTTAATTTTCCGATATCATTTACATCAAATAAAATTTGCCTGTGTAAATTGGACATTGAAACCCTGTCTCCGTCAACAATCCCAATATTCCCAACACCAATGGCAGCGAGATATTGCAATGCAGGACAGCCTAAGCCACCAGCGCCAATAATCAATACCTTAGCATTCAACAATTTTTGCTGAGCCTCTTCACCAAAATCTTTTAAAATGAGTTGGCGTTGAAATCGTTCGTATGGAAAATTTTTCTTCAATCCATTTTATGATTAACCTCCTGAAAATGGGGGTAGTAAAGCAATCTCGGAAGCAGGGTGAATTTCTGTATTTTCTGTCGTAATTTTTTTGTCAACTGATACAACAAATTTCCGGTCGCGGAGTAAAGGAAATTTTTCATTCAAGGTATCAAGTAATGTATTGGTATCTGAAACATCCTTTATGTAAAATGAATGCTCGCCAACAATATCCACCAAACCACCAAACACTAAAATTTTTATTCCCATATTCATTTATTCAAATGCAACTAAATCTTCTTTTGAATTCATATTTTTGAAAAGATTTTTATTTGATTCACACATTTTATTTCCGTCCACAAAATTAGTCGCAAAGTGTGAAAGTAAATCACTCAATTTCAAAATCCCGTTTTCTACTTGCGCATGCCACTCCTCTTTGCAGGAGGTATTATAAACGGCCAATAAGGCTTCAGGATAATTTTTATAGATCGGAACCGTAATGACTGAAGCCATACTTTCATTCAGTATAAAGTTTAATGAGTCTTTAAGTATGAAAGGCATATCGCATGCAAGGACTACATTCTTTTCAGCGTTAGAATGTTGCAACACAGTATCAATAGCACCTGCAGGACCTAACTCTTTTTTTATATCTTCGATTAAAGGGAACCCAAATGACGCATATAAATTATTTGAAGTCACAATAAAAATAGTTGGGCATACCATGAGTGCTGCATCAATTACATATTGAATAAGAGGCTTACCATGAAATTGCACTAATCCTTTTTCTTCACCCATGCGTGTGCTTTTGCCACCGGCTAAAATGTAAGTGTGTATACTCATATGAACATTAATTTGAGCGATGCAAAAATTAATACACATGCCAACACTTTTTTCAATATTGAATTATTAAATTGCTTCGCACCGATGGATGAGCCTATAAGTCCGCCTGTAATGGCAACGGCGATCATGATATACATTGATGAAGTAAATTCAATGCCATGTTTTAATTGCCCCAATAATCCGGCAATAGAATTCACAAAAATAAATAAGGCACTAATACCCGCCGTTTTTTTGACATCCGAATAACCAAGTAAAATTAGCAAGGGCGATAATAGAACACCTCCGCCGATACCGATTATGCCTGATACAAAGCCGATGCCTGCACCCATGCCCAATAAAATGCCGACATCGAAATTACCGGAGATGATAATTTCCTTTTTCATAGGAATGATTAAACGGATGGCTGTGATGAATAATAGGACACCCAAAATTTGTTTATACAAGGTAGGATGAATTGTAATCAACCCACCCGCATATGCCGCAGGAACAGACGCAACAGCCAAAAGTAAAAATATCTTTTTGTCAAAAAATCCATTTCTGTAAAACTGTATAAAGGCAATCAACGACACTGCAATATTTAGTATTAATGCAACCGGTTTTATAGAAGCAAGCGGCATACTGAATATCGCCATCAATGCCAAATAGCCGCTCGCGCCTCCATGCCCCACAGATGAATAGAGTAGAGCGATAAGGAGAATTAAAATATAGAGTATGGGTAAATATTCGTGCATGGATTTTTTGTTATGACGTTGAGGAGTTAGTGAGTTAAGGTGTTAAGGCGTTAAGGAATTATCGGGTTACTGATTATTAGTTATTCTTGTCTTACACCTTCTATCTGTTTAAAACGTTAATACATGAACAGTCACCAGCTCTCCTTCCTGAATCACACTTGTATCTTCTTCAACAACGATTAAACAATCTGCCTCTGCAAAGGCATTCATTTTATAGGATTCCTGATGATCTAACATGTCTACGCCATTCATTTTTATCTTTCCCTTTATGTAATGAGTGAGCCCCGGTTTTTTATGTAGGTCTTGTAGCAAAGGTAATTGTAGTGTCAGTAAATCAACATAGGCATAACCCATTTTCATACGCAAACAAGGAACAACATATTCATAAAAGCAAGTCAATACGGAACCCGGATTTCCGGGAAGACCGAATATTATTTTATCGCCTTTCTTTCCAGCGTATAAAGGCTTACCGGGTTTTTGTTTTACATGATGAAAAAGTTTCTCTACATTATTCTTCTCTAATGCCGCACTGACAAAATCATAATCACCTACGGAAACGCCTCCCGTAATCAGCAACACATCTGCTTTTTGCAATGACTCTTTGATGGCTTGTTCAATTTTATATTCATCATCATCAACACAACAAATTTCTATCACATCGAGATGCAATTGTTTTAATCCTACTGTAAGCGCATACGAATTGCTTTCATAAATTTGACCTTCCTGTAAATCATTTCCGGGTTTCACCAATTCTTTTCCTGTGGTAAGAATAATGCAAGTTGGCTTTTCATAGACTTCTATTTTATCAATACCTACGCCTGCCAATAAGCCGGCGGCGCCCGGTGTAAGAATACTTCCTTGCTTTAGAATACAATCGCCCTGCTTTGTTTGTGA
>JANNYV010000540.1:0-2476 GCA_031410275.1 Bacteroidota bacterium | reverse complement strand
CTTGGCGATAGTGTGCAGCTGTTTGCTTCGGGAGCGAGCCAGTATAATTGGTCGCCTCCTAGCAATATCAATGCTAGCAATATTCCCAATCCAATTGTTTTTCCAAATTCTACTACAACTTATTTTGTTACAGGTACTGATGCAAGCGGTTGCACAGGTTCTGCAAGTGTGACTATTGATGTCATTTCGGATCCCAAACTAACACTGACCAAAAGCAATGATATAGAATGTAATATGCACACAATTCAACTCACTGTGTCGGGTGCATCTAATTACTCTTGGACACCGGCAGCATTGCTTTCAAATCCGAATGCGGCAGTTACAAATGCGACACTAACTAAATCTACAACATTTATTGTCATTGGCACTGTTGGATCCTGTGTAGTAACCGATTCAATTAAAGTAGTTGTGTACAATAATGACGAAACCTCTATTTATATACCAAACGCATTTTCGCCAAACGATGATGGTAATAATGATTGCCTGCGCATTTTAAATGCTGCCAGGTTTACAGAGTATTACTTTGCTATTTATAACAGATGGGGTCAACGCGTCTTTGAATCAAATAACCCGTATGATTGTTGGGATGGATATTTTAAAAATCAGAAAGTGCCTGTTGCTTCGTACTACTATTATTTAAAAGCAGAAACACGTTGTGGAAAAATATTTAAGAAAGGAGATATTACAGTGCTATATTAATGTGGTCCGACCCTACTGAAGCAATCTCATTATCATTGTTGTTTTAAAAGCAGTATCAAACTCGCGTCGTCATTGCGAGGCCCTGCGAAGCAATCTCATAGAAAATCCGTATCCTTCCCCTATTTTTATTAATTTGCGCCTCTACAATTCAGATACATGCAAATTATTCAATCAGACAAAATTAAAAATCTCTCTATTATTAAAACCGAAGTTTTTTATGATTTCAGAGGAGAATATGTAGAAACCTTTAATGAAGAAAAATATCAGTTCAATGATGATGCAGGCAACTTGGTAAAATTTGTAGAAGACGATATGAGTATGAGCAAGCAACATGTTCTTCGCGGCCTTCATGGCGATAGCAAAACATGGAAATTAATTCAATGCCTGATGGGCGAATTTTATTATGTGGTGGTCGATATGAGAAAAGATTCACCAACATATTTAAAATGGGAGTCATTTACACTCAATGAAAAAAACAGGATGCAAGTATTAGTACCGGCCGGATGCGCGAATGGGCATTTGGTTATGAGTGACCGATGTATTTTCAGCTACAAACAAAGCGAGTATTATTCGGGTATGCAAAATCAATTTACAGTTCGATGGGATGACCCTAAATTAAATATTTTTTGGCCCATAAAAAATCCTTTGGTTTCACATCGTGACAGTGGTGCCGCATTTTTATAAACCTTACCAACATGTTTAGAATGAAAAAAGTTTTAATTACCGGTGCTTCAGGGTTTTTAGGAAAGCACCTAAGCAACTATTTAATTGCACAAGGAATTGATTGTATAAGCTTTTCTACTAAAGAAATTGATTTGACAAAATGTTCAGATCTCGATAAAATCCCCTTAGGGGACTATGATCATATTTTTCATTTAGCCGCTTGGACACAAGCCGGAACATTTTGTGATACGCATAGAGGTATTCAATGGGTAGTGAATCAGCAAATTAATACCAATATTCTTGCATGGTGGCAAAAAAAACAACCTCAAGCAAAGATGATAACCTTCGGTACAAGTGTTAGCTATTCATTGGAAAATGATTTGGTAGAGACAAAATATATGGATGGAAGTCCATATGATAAATTTTACGCATATGCAATGTGCAAACGAATGTTGTTCGTAGGTTTAGAAAGTTTGCAACGACAATACGGAATGAATTATCTATACTTGATTCCAAGTACATTGTATGGCCCCGGCTATCATACAGATAATCGTCAACCACATTTCATTTATGATTTAATGCGAAAAATAATTAGAGGGAAAATGTATAATGAACCTGTGGTATTATGGGGCGACGGTGAACAAAGAAGAGAGCTGGTATATGTGAATGATTTTATCAATATCCTTTTATCATTAAATGATACCGTGTCAAATGATATTATTAATATCGGTAGTGGGATGGATTATTCTATCAAAGAGTTTGCCAATATTATTTGCGAAATTGTAGGATATGATTTTGATAAAATACAATATGACACAACTCAATATGTCGGGGCAAAATCAAAAATATTAAATATAGAGAAGTATCAATCACTGATTAATCCTGCAGCAGTTGGCAATACGAGTTTAGTTGAGGGCATTCAAGAAACAATCAATTGGATGATGGAGAATAAAAATATTTTTCTATCATGAGTTCAATCAACAAACTTATCATCATTGATGAATTTCTCGAAAATAAAGTTGGGCATTACTATGAGTATGATAAGTCAGTGATAGAATCTTTTCAACAAAAAGGAATCGAATATAAGTTGTATGTAAAGGATACGGTTTCAGAT
>JANNYV010000539.1:0-14052 GCA_031410275.1 Bacteroidota bacterium | reverse complement strand
CCTTAGAGGCAGCACAACAGTTTGCAAACATATATTTTACGATAACAGGTTTTCACGGTATCCACGAATTTACAGGTGTATTAATTAATATTATCATTTTAGTTATGACCATTAATGGAACTTTCGAAAGAAAAGGACATTATTTAATGGTAGAAAAAGTTGGTTTATATTGGCACTTTGTAGATTTAGTATGGGTGTTTGTATTTACTTGTTTTTACCTTTTGTAAGAAAGCGAATAGTTATAAGTTAAAAGCGAATAGCCAAAGTCTCATCGCTCATAACTTATCGCTCAAAACTCATCGCTCATAACTCATCGCTCATAACTTTTAACTAATACCTTTTAACTCAAATACTCATGGCAGAATTCTCACATTACGAAGCAGATCAATCAGCCCTTTATTCAGGCACACATCATCAAGATGGAAGCAGTGCAGAAAGTAAGGCAAAGGTGAAAAAAATATGGATGATTACTTTATACCTTACTATCATTACAATAGTAGAAGTATTGGTAGGTCTGTATATATCCGGTCATATGTCTAAAATGTATGTCAACTCCGGGTTCATTATTCTCACGATATTAAAGGCCGGTTTAATTGTAAAAGTCTTTATGCATCTTGGTGATGAAATCAAAAATATGATACTAACCATACTCATTCCGCTTACATTATTTATATGGTTTATCATCGCGTTCTTAGCTGATGGACATTTCTGGCTTTGGATTAACCATAATATTGGTAAGATAAAATTCTAATTCAGCTTTAGTGATTGTAAAAGTATTGTAAGAATAAGTTCTTACAGGGCGTGCCCTTCGCAAAGCCTCAGGTCGGGCTATACACTTCAAGTCCTCACTACACTGCGTTTCGTTGCGGGCTTTTCGTTCCTATCCCTCACGCACACAACATCTTTCACGGGCACACTACTCTAAAATAGTTCAAATCTTAAAACCACTTCATCTAACAGCCTGAACGACTATGCGCTACACAGGGTAGTTTTGTGCACTGAAACCGATTTAATTTTATACCTATTTTACAAAGAGAAAGAGAAATTAAAGCATTGTACACTTACCTACAAATTACTCAGTCACAACCAAATGAAATTTTTTTTCTCTTCTTCTCCTTGTAAATAATCTAGTCATCTTCAAAGGGCGACAAGTCTAATACCATGCACTTTGCACATTTTTAACTTGTGTAGAGTATAAGCTCAGATTTGCTTACAATAAAAATTCAACGTCCTATTTTTCACTCAATAAACTTCCAAATAGTTTCAATGCATTTTCAATTACGGAGGTATTGCTTATTGGCAACTTCAAATAAGTTTGTCCTGTTGTTGTATCGGTTTCTGTAATTTTAGAAATCAATCGTTGTGTACTTTCCGGGCTACTCAATATATTAAATAAACCTTCTAAAAATTGTGTGCCTTTTTCTAACACAATATCCTCAGCATTATCCGATGAAGGCACTTCCACAAAAGACTGCTGCTTTTTATTTTCAACTTCTGAAACAATATCTTCATATGGCAATTCCATTTGCTGTACATTTTCTACCGGCTCTTCTGCCATTTCTTTTTCTGCAGCATATTCTTTCTCTCTTGTCGCATCGAAATTCGAAGCATGAATATCAGAGGTGACAGACTCAACTGTTTTCATAAACTGTTTGAACTTATCATCACCTAAGAAAATACTGTTGTCACCACCATCCAAAATTCCGGCTGCCATGCCCGATTTAAATTTCAATAAACCCAACATGCCATGTTCAATACTGTCTTGAGAGACCAGGTTAATAATACTCACATTTTTCTTCTGGCCAAGTCGATAAATACGTCCAATACGTTGCTCCAATACGGCAGGGTTCCATGGTATATCCAAATTAATCATATACGCTGCGGCTTGTAAATTCAGTCCAACACCTCCCGCGTCAGTTGAAAGAAATACCCGGCAATTCGGATCTGTATTAAAGTTTGTATATAAAGAGCCTCTCTTGTTTCCGGGAATTCCACCATGCAAATATTCAAATCCTATATTGCGCTCTTTTAAAATAATGGCAACTAATCTTGTCATTCGTTCCCATTGACTAAATATAACAACCTTCTCATTTGGCATCTCCAAAATTTCATCCAAAATATTTCGAACTTCATCAAGCTTGGTTTGGAAATTTGTTTCCTGATCAATGATATACGTACTATCACAAACCATGCGCATCCGGTTTAAATTTATCATGAGCATCTGTCTGTCTTCTTCACTCAAAAATTTTATTCGTTTCCATTTGCTCACTAGCCTGGCAACAGCATCGCCATACTCTGTGTGTAATTCGCTTTGCTGATGTGTCATTGGCACAAACAAATTTTTATCCATTCGTTTAGGCAAGTCCTTAAGCACTTCAGTCTTTGTTCGACGAAGCATTACATCTTTTAATAAATTCCCTATTTCATTTAAATTTTTATAACCCACAACTTTCCCTGAATCACCATCTTGAATTTGATGACTGGATAAAAAATTATGCAATGACCCTAGCATATAAGGATTCACAATTTGCATCAACGAATATAAATCCTCAATTTTATTTTCAACTGGTGTGCCCGTAAGTACCAATGCATAATTAGTTTTTATTTTCTTAATGGCCGCCGAAGTCTTTGTTCGCCAATTTTTTATTCGCTGCGCTTCATCTAATATTAATACATCTGCCTGCATGTTATTGAGATACTCACAATCGTTCGCAGCCATTTGATAACTGACTATGATATAATCAGCTGTATGCTGTTGGTAAATTTGTTTCCGAACCACAATATTTCCTTCTACCACACAGACATTTGTATTGCCTGTAAACTTTTCTATTTCGGTCTTCCATTGATATTTAAGTGATGTAGGGCAAATAATCATTGCCGTTTTAATTTTATATTGTTTCCTCAAAATCTCGGTGCATACAATTGCTTGCAAGGTCTTTCCCAGACCCATATCATCTGCCAATATACAACGACCCGCTTTCACGGCAAATAATACGCCTGTCTCCTGATAGGGAAATAATTTTGCTTTACTTATATTTTTAATAAGCGAAGTTTTCTTTTTATCAACGAGCGCAATTCGAAGCCGTTTATTTCGTTCAGCAAGAATATATTCAAGTGCATCATCATAACATCTAAATTCATTCAATGTATCATTTGCCTTTTCTATAAAATGTTCAAAGTCTGCAAAAGCAAGTGGATATAATTCATTTGAATCATCAAAAAATTGCTTCACAAGTTTTTTAAATATTGCCGTTGTTTCTGTACCAATTCGAACCCGTACTTTTCGTTCTCCTCTGTAATCTAAATATACCGAACTGTAGGGCGGTGTGAATGGGATACTTAATTGTTTTCGTAAAACCGGTTTCTTTTTTACTTTTAATAATACAGCTTCAATATGCTTACATGTGCCTAATTGATTTGTTTTGAAATCGGGGCAACTACAAAAATTCAAGGAATTATCTGCACTACGCAATGCAATTTTATACCGGCTGTTTGTTTTAGAGCTAAATATTGTATAATCAGTAAAAACAGGTTCTACACCTATTTTCTTTATTTCAAATAATTCCTCTTCAGCTATTTGTTGTCTTAAAATGGTTTGCCATTGCCTATCATTCATTCCGTCTGGCTTGCGTGTATGAGAGACCTTTAGTTTTATAGGTTTTCGCGTCTTTACATTTTTTTTCTTAATCATATTTCAAATTATGGCGCAAATTAGCCAATGAAAAATAAAATGCAAATAAGTGTCAACAACTCAAGCAGGCTTGTTTATAAATAGTTACGAGTTACGGTTTTAGAGTTTTGGGTTTAGCAGCCTAATTAACAGATTACTCAATTGAATGCATTTCAAGTACAAGAAAAATTTTTTTTCACGGAACACGATACAAAGTATCAGGTAGTATACTTCCTTATTTCATATTCATTACATTACTTCCCCCAACCAAACCAATCATTACCGTTTGCATATACCATCAGCAATAATAATAGTATCATACCGGTCATTTGTGCATACTCTAAAAATTTCTCATTGGGTTTACGACGGGTAATCATTTCGTATAATGTAAACATCACATGACCGCCATCTAATGCAGGAATCGGAAGTAAATTCATAAAGGCTAATACGATAGAAAGGAAAGCCGTCATATTCCAAAACGATTCCCAATCCCACACACCGGGGAATGCATTGGCTATGGCTTTAAAACCACCCAAGCCTTTATAAGCACCGGTTTTAGGACTCAATATCAGTCTGAATTGATCGATATACGCATTGAGTTTGTCCATTGTTTTATGAAGGCCGGCCGGAAACGATTCAAAAAAACCATAGCTCTTGGTTTCCACTTTCAGGATACCCATACTATCCAATTTCTTTTCGTCATGAATCGGAGTAACGCCCAATTTTTTATCTTCCATCAACTTGGTACGAATACTTATTTCAGTTCCATTTCTGTCTATAAGCAAGGATACATAATTGCTTTTCGCAGCTTTTAGTATCGGCCCTATTTCATCAAAAAAAGTAATCGGCAAACTATCAATCGATTTAATCAGATCATTTTCTTTTACACCGGCATCTTTTGCATTCGATTTATCTGTTCCGTCAAAAGAGCCTACTATTGCAGGTAATCGCGGATCGATTGCCAACAAACCTTTTGATTTATTTTTTTGCTCAATCAAGGTGCCAATCATATTCACCGGAAAATCTAATTTTATATCTTCTCCGTTCCTATTGACTATAGCTGTTTTGCTGGTGATGATTTTTAATTCAACACCGTCAAGATATTGAACCGGTTTATTATCGACACTGATAATTTTATCGCCTTTCTCAAATCCGATTCTATTAAAAATACTATCCTGAAAGGCGATGCCATTTTTAAGCGAAGCCATGGGTACTTTTTGTTCTCCCCATTTAAATAATATCATGGAAAAAATAAAAATAGCCAATAACACATTCACAATAATTCCTCCCAACATAATAATCAATCGTTGCCAAGCCGGCTTGCTTCGGAATTCCCAATCTTGCGGTGGAAGTTTCATGGCTTCCTTGTCCATGCTTTCATCAATCATGCCTGATATTTTTACATAGCCACCAAGAGGCAACCATCCGATACCATATTCCGTATCACCAATTTTTTTCTTTACGATTGAAAACCAAGGATCAAAGAATAAATAAAATTTTTCGACACGGCATCCAAACCATTTGGCTGTGATGTAATGCCCGAATTCGTGCAGAATGACAAGGATACTTAAGGCTAACAAAAGTTGTCCGGCTTTCACGCCTACAGTTGCCCATTCGATTGCTAATAATTGCATAGTTATTTTCCGGTGATTTTTTATTTAATTAATGACGAAGCATATTCTCTTGCTTCCTGATTGGTCGTGATATAATCATGTAATGTTGGCTTTTCGATAAAGGTTATTTTACCAAGACATTTTTCAATGACATCACTCATTTCTAAAAAACTGATTTTATTTTTTATAAAGGCATCCACTACAATTTCATTGGCTGCATTCAACACACAAGGCGTATTACCTCCTTTGAACATTGCATCTTTTGCAAGTGCAAGATTACGGAAAGTTTTGATATCGGCAGGTTCAAATGTGAGGGATGGGTAATTTTTAAATTCTAAACGTTTAAAATCATTTTTTATCCGTTGCGGATAAGCCAATGCATACTGAATCGGAAGTTTCATATCAGGCAAACCCATTTGTGCTTTCATACTGCCATCTTCGAACTGTACCATTGAATGTACAATAGATTGCGGATGAACAATCACTTCGATTTGTTCATTTCTCAAACCAAACAACCATTTTGCTTCTATCATCTCAAGTCCTTTATTCATAAGGCTTGCAGAGTCAATCGATATTTTTGCACCCATCACCCAATTCGGATGTTGAAGAGCATGATCTTTTTTTACATTAATTAAATAGTTTGGTTTCTTGCCGAGAAAAGGACCACCCGATGCCGTTAGAATTACTTTCTCCACCGGGTTATGTTGTTCACCAACGAGGCATTGAAAAATAGCTGAATGTTCACTATCGACCGGAAGTATCAACGCATTTTTTTTCTTTGCCAACGCAGTTACTATATCGCCTGCAACCACCAATGTTTCTTTATTGGCCAGCGCAATTGTCTTCCCTTGTTCAATCGCAGCCAGGGTTGATGATAAGCCTGCATAGCCTACAATGGCAGCTACGAGAATATCATAGGTATCACTTCCGGCAATATCTATCAACGATTTTTCGCCTGCAAATACTTTAATATTTTCATTGGCTAAAGCAGCATTTACTTTTTCATATTTCGATTCATCACCAATAATAACAATATTCGGGTGATGTTGTTTTGCTTGTGCAATTAATAAATCAGCATTGCTAAATGCTGACAATACTTCCAATGAAAATAATTCACTGTTGTTTGCGATTACGTCGATGGCCTGCGTTCCAATTGAACCTGTACTACCAAAAATGGCTATTCTTCTTTTCATGTTTACTTTAAAATTCCCAACACTCCTTTTCTTTGAGCCGGCTAAAGTACTATTTTATGTGTTTACTTTGCAGATTGAAATTTTATTTAACCTCATTTTAAACCCTCATGTTAATGCCATGTCAGAGGCGGCACAAAAAAAATAATAATATGAAATACACACATTTGAAAACAGGCATCCTTGCCTTAACACTAGCAACAACACTCTTTTTCACAGCTTGTAACCGACGTGATAAAGACAAGAACAATGACAATGACACGCAACTAGCAGGCGACAATGCGCTCAGCGAATCATCATACAACGATGTGATGAATATTGCTGATGATGCTTCAGACAAAAACACCGGTGATAATTTGAGTAATTACAAAACAGCCAGCAATTGCGCCACCGTAACACATGACACAACCCTTGGCACCATTACCGTTGACTTCGGTACCATAAACTGCCTTTGCAATGACGGCCGTTACAGACGCGGTCAAATTTTAGTTAGCTATACCGGTCATTACCGCGATTCGGGTAGTGTGCATACCATCACCTTCAACAATTATTTTGTAAATGACAACCATATTATGGGCACAAAATCTGTCACCAATATGGGACATAACACAGCAGGACAAAGTTATTTCAGTATTGTTGTGAATGGAGTGATTGTCAAAGCCAGCGGAGATTCTATCACATGGACATCGAACAGAACAAGAACCTGGACACAAGGTGAATCAACCACTGCCAAATCAGATGATGAGTATCAGGTGACGGGCTCTGCATCAGGCACCAAAGGAACCACAAGTTATACCATGACCATCACACAACCATTGGTTCGAAGCATGTCATGTAATTGGATTTCTTCAGGTAAAATAGAATTACAACCTTCAGGCAAAGCCTTACGTACCATAGATTTTGGAGCAGGCACATGTGACGACCAGGCCACCGTAACCATCGGCGGAACGGTCTATAATATTACACTTCATTAAGAGAAATAAGCGATGTCAGATATTCGATGTTCGATGTCAGAGGCGTCCCTCTCTCAAATTTGAAGTCTTGCATTTTGAACCATTGAGAAATTATATTGGTTAGGAATAAATAAATAGAAAGCCTTATTTCATCAGGAAGTAAGGCTTTCTTTATGTTGTGCCTAAATATTTTTTTAAGAAAAAGAAGAGCAATTAACGCTTTTGTATTACTTTTAAACGCTTATTTCAAATGATTATGATGAAGAACGTCTTTTCAACACCACTGTGTTTGCTTTTTACTTTGTCTGTTTTGTTATTTACATCTTGTGTCAGAGAACGTGATACAGATACAGAAATGTCTGCTGAACTAGCCATGAATGAATTTGTGTTTCATGATGCCTCAGATTTAGCAGATGATGCAGCAACAAAAAGTACAGGCGAAAATTTATCAAATTATAAAACACGTGGCTATTGCGCGGTATTGACACATAATAAATTAAGCAGCCCAAGAACCATTGTCATTGATTTTGGAGCTGTCAATTGTATGTGCAATGACGGACGAAACAGGCATGGGAAAATTTTGGTTTCCTATACCGGTAATTACCAGGATTCAGGCAGTATTCATACCATTACGTTTGATAATTATTATGTGAACAACTATGCGATCATGGGTTCTAACATCATTGAAAATAAAGGATTGAATGCCTCCTCACAACCTTACTATTCGAGTATGGTAGAAGGCAAAGTATTACGACCTGATGCATTGGATACGATTTATTATCAGGCGAATCATACTATCACTTGGATACAAGGCAATACAACACCGATATGGGGCGATGATATTTATCATATTACCGGAACTGGTTCGGGTAGAAATGAATTAAAAACCTATTATGCTATGAATATTTCAGCACCCTTGGTAAAAGATGTGCTTGGATGCCGGTATTATACGCAAGGCAAAATAGAAATGCAACCACAAGGCAAAGCACTTCGTACCATTGATTTTGGTGATGGCAGTTGTGATAATGATGCCACGGTTACTATCAATAATAAAGTATTTAATATAAAATTGTAGGATATGTTTCGGGTTTAAGTTCTAAAAAAATTGCTCCTCTCGGTAAATGGAGATTTTTTGAAAGAACATAACATCACACTTTGTGATTTCAATTCCACACCACTTCATCTCCCTTCCTTCATCATCTTTTCCTATCTTCGCACTCTCGTGGAAAAACAACAACGCATCGCCTTTCATACACTTGGTTGTAAACTCAATTTTTCGGAAACCTCTACTTTATCCAGACAATTTGATAAAGAAGGATATGAAAAAAAAGAATTTAATCAGGAAGCAGATGTGTATGTAATTAATACTTGTTCCGTCACAGAAAATGCCGATAAAGAATGTAAGCAATTGATACGACGGGTTAAAAAACAAAACCCGAATTCAACGGTGGTCATTACCGGTTGTTACGCGCAATTGAAGCCCGAACAAATTTCGAAAATTGAAGGTGTTGATTTGGTAATTGGAACTTCTGAGAAATTTAATATTGCCAAACATGTTGCCGAGTTTAAAAAAAGTGGTGAAGCCAAAATATGCAGTTGCGATATTGAAGAGGTACATGGTTTTCATTCATCCTATTCAATCAATGACAGAACACGTACTTTTCTGAAAGTGCAAGATGGTTGCGATTATACTTGTTCGTTTTGTACCATTCCTTTAGCTCGTGGGCATAGCCGCAGCGACAGTGTGCAAGGAGTGCTTGCCAATGTACAAGAACTTTCAGTATCGGGTGTCAAAGAAATTGTATTGACAGGAGTGAACCTGGGTGATTTTGGCAAAGGATATAATGGTGCTCGTTCGAATGAAGAAAGTTTTTTTGATTTAATCAAAGCATTAGATGAACAGGCACGAATACAGCGTTTCAGAATTTCATCTATTGAGCCAAATTTGCTGACGAATGAAATCATAGAATTTGTTTCAACTTCAAAAAGTTTTATGCCACATTTTCATATACCGCTTCAAAGCGGAAGTAATAAAATGTTGGGTGATATGCAACGCAGATATAAACGCGAATTATATACTGAGCGTGTTACTAACATAAAATCTTTGATGCCACATTGCTGTATTGGTGTGGATGTCATTGTTGGTTTCCCGGGTGAGACTGACGAAGAATTTCAAACCACGTATGATTTTTTACATGCATTAGATATATCCTATTTACATGTCTTTACCTATTCGGAAAGGGAGAACACATTAGCATTTGATATGAAAGACGTGGTGCCGGTTTCTGTTCGTAAAGAACGAAATGCCATCTTGAGAAATTTATCAGAAAAGAAAATGAATTATTTCACTGCGCAACATACAGGGCAAACAAGACCGGTACTTTTTGAACATGCTGAAAAGAATGGAATGATGGAAGGCTATTCAGATAATTATATTAAAGTGAGCATTCCGTATGAAGAAGCGAAAGTGAATCATGTCGTACAAATTGAATTGATATAAAGTAGCTTGAATATTTATTCAGTATAATAATTTGCTGAATGGTTTTGTTTATCGATGCTATTTTGTATTTTTGAATTAAACTTATTAACCATGCAAGCTGCAGAATTAAAAGAGACAATAAAAAATCAGATTGATACTGCCGATGATATCCTTCTTCATGATATAGAGTCATTATTGAATAGTTATACCATGAATGATAGTTGGGATAAATCTTCCCCGGAATTACAAAATAAAATTCTTACAGGTATTCAGCAAGCAGAGAATGGCAACGTTATTGAGCATGAAGTTGTCATGAAAAAGTATCTTGAATGGAAAGGAAAATAGTTTGGACAAATGATGCCGAATTAGATTTTGAATGAGTATTTGAATTTTTATTATATCAATGGAATTACTCCATTGCAAATAAATTCGCGCTTCTCGTAAAACTAAAATTGGATATGGTCATGCAACTCCCTGCTTCATTTCCATTCTATAACAAATCAATGAATGTGAGAAAGGTTGTTGTTCATCCACATGTCTCAATTTATTACAGGTATATATTAGAACACGAACGTATTGAAATAATTGCCGTTTGGGATAATCGACAGAACCCTGCAAAGCTATTGCTATAATTTACTCTTCCATAAATTTTACAATCTCCTCATTCACTTCAGAAGCTTTCTCAATGTGAACGAAATGTCCGGTTTCTTTATAAGTGATTGCCTTCGCTTGTACCATTTGTTTCGCTCCTTTTTCGGCGATGTCTTTCGTCGAAACGGGATGCAAAAAACGATTGGGTATGAGCTGGTCATTTTCACCGAAAAAAACTAATGCATTATTTTTAATCTTGTTGAGTAGATGAAATACTTGTGTGTCTAACATCGAATCGATAGACAACTCAAGCATTTTTCGATATGCGATTCTGTCATTGTTTTGAATAATTTTATTTAAATCGGCGATAATTTCTGAAGCAATTTTTTCGTGACGATAAAACGAAGAGTTGATAGATTGACTGATATGTGTTTCATCCATGGCTAAAAAATTTCCAAAGGCAATGGCCGATTTAAAAAGTGTTGCATCATGCGGTGAATAATATTCGAAGCCGGCAGGAGCGGATAGAATTAATTTATTGATCTTACTTCCTTCATGAATAGCCACCTGAAGTGCTATTTGTCCACCCATTGAATGTCCGGCAAGACTTACATTTTTTAATTGCAATGCATCTATAAATGCTACAATAATTTCAGCAAAATAATTTATACTATATGGGTAATTCCCTCTTGATGAAAATCCATTTCCGGGAAGATCGATGGCGATGCATCGATATGTTTTCTGAAGCTCGGCAATATTCCATTTCCAAACCCAGAGATAATTGGCTAAGCCATGGATAAATAAAATCGTTTCTTTCTTCTGCTGTCCGCAATCGATATACGCAATTTTTGTATTGTTTTTTAGTTCAACAAACTGAAGTTCTTCTTTCACAATCATAAGTCAGTAAACTTACAACATGGTAGGGAATATTTAACTTTTTATAAATACCGATTGACTATTTTTACAGAGATAAAAAAAATTGATGATGAATTACAAGCTATTTATTTTATTCTTTTTTGTAGCACTGCAATCGCAAGCGCAACAATTATTTCCGACCATTTCGAATGATAGTAAAACGAAGCCTCCACAGGAAAGTATTATTTTAAATGAAGCGGTGATTGTGAGTACACGTACGTTTGCCAATGATACCTCGCGGTATAAATACAATCAGATGAAGCATTATGTGAAAATGATTCTGCCTTATGTTGACGCGGCCGTAAAATTGTTTAGTGAAATTGATAACACGACAAAGGATATGTCAAAAAAGAATCGCCGAAAATATATCCGTTCAAAAGAAAAAGAAATTAAAATAAATTTTGAAGATAAGTTGAGTTCATTAAATATTACACAAGGTCGTTTACTTGTAAAACTCATCAATCGTCAGTTAGAAATTAATTGTTATGACATTGTCCGAGAATTAAAAAATCCGATTACCGCAGCGTATTACCAATCGGTCGCACGATTGAATGGGATTAATTTAAATGAAGATTATGTTCCTGAAGAGAACCATGATTTAGAAATTATCATGCGCAATTTAGGATATGAGAAGGTAGGGCATTGAATAATTGATAAAGGATGAAGGATAATTGATAATGGATAATTGATAATGGATAATGCGAACTCAATTGTCAATTATCAACTGTCAACTATCAACTATCAACTATCAACTAAGCACTCTCTTTCTTCCCCAACACAACAGCACCTATCATTGCGCTCAGAAATAATACACTGGCTATTTCAAACGGGAATACATAGTCAGTAAATAATTTATGACCGAGATTTTTTATTAAGCCTATATCTGTTGATTGTGTTAAATCAATATTTTTTCCTTCGAGTCCGGTAACGGTTGATTTTAATGCGGCTACCAAAATTAATAATAAGGCACCGCCTGAAATAACTGCGGCAAATTGCACTAGAAAATTTTTCTGTGGTTCCGTGTCGCTGTTCAAATTCATCAGCATAATCACAAAGAGAAAGAGTACCATAATGGCACCGGCATAGACAATGATATTGACAATCGCCAGAAACTGTGCATTCATCATCACATATTGAGCCGAGATGGTAAAGAAGGTGAGTATCAAAAATAAGACACTGTTGATAGGACTTCGGCTCATGATAACGCCAACGGCAAATGACAAACTCAGCAGACTTAAAACCCAAAAGATTAATTGATGTATATCCATTTTTATTTTCTAGTTAGTATGTAGCGCTTTATTTTTCTCCATTTCTGCTGTCATCGGAATGAGCAAATCATCCTTCTTATAAATAAATCCTTTTCTGTCGTAGTTTGAAGGAGCAAATGTCTGAGTTAGATATATTGCATCTTTCGGACAAGCTTCTTCGCACAAACCACAGAATATACAACGCAACATATTGATTTCATAACTTGCTGCATATTTCTCTTCCCGATATAATCCTTCTTCGGATGGCAAGCGTTCAGCCGATTCCATGGTAATGGCTTCAGCGGGACAAGACAACGCGCATAAACCGCAAGCAGTGCATCGTTCACGACCTTCTTCATCTCTGTTCAATACATGCAAGCCACGAAACGTAGAACTGAATTCACGTGTTTTCTCAGGATATTTGATTGTCGGGTTTTTGGTAAACATATGTCCCAATGTAATTCGAAGACCTTTTGCAATAGCAGGTAAATACATTCTTTCCATGAAGGTCATGGGATGTCTGTCGACTGCTTTTGCTTTTGTTGAAATATTATATGTCATTCGTAATTTTTTTATCTAGTGTATTCGTGAATTGAGTGTGCGTGAGGGATAGTAGCGAAAAGCCCCTGACGCTTTGGGAAGGGCTTGTAGCGGATAGCCCGGCCGAGGCTTTGCGAGGGCACGCCCTAATTGATTTTTTATGTTGATATTGTTCTATCATGAGATTAATCATTGAAGAAATATAGAATTACGCCTCCCGTCACCAACATATTTATTAGTGCCAAAGGAATTAAACTTTTCCAACCAAGGTTCATGAGTTGATCGTATCTGAAACGTGGAATGGTCCAACGGATAAACATAAAAAAGATAATGAAACAAATGGATTTGCCAAGCAATACCAAGACGCCAATGATGGAAACAAGAAGTGGCGAAACATGCGCTGCCACAGCATCCATACCCGGATAATTATACCCGCCGAAAAAGAGGGAACTTAAAATAACCGAGCTGATAAACATATTGATATACTCAGCGAACAAATAAAATCCTAATTTCATAGAACTGTATTCGGTATGATAACCGCCAATCAATTCACTCTCACATTCAGCCAAATCGAAAGGTGCACGGTTTAGTTCAGCGAAAGCGCATATAATAAAAATTAAAAAGGCTAGTGGTTGTTTAAAAAAATTCCAGGTAAACCAACCATGCGCCCAAAAGCCATGTTGCTGATCAACTATTTCACGCATACTAAGACTACCTGTCATCATGACCAATGCAATTAAACTAATACCCATGGCCAATTCATAGGAGATGGCTTGTGAGGCTGCACGCAATCCGCTCAGCAAGGAAAATTTATTATTTGAGGCCCAGGCACCTATCATAATACCGTATACACC
>JANNYV010000538.1:0-2692 GCA_031410275.1 Bacteroidota bacterium | reverse complement strand
CTTTAAATTCACAAACCTATACTGTATCAGGTGTGTATACATTTACATCGTTAAACGCTTCTGGATGTTTACATACCGATAGTTTGCATGTTGGCATTTCTTCGGGTACTTCAAATACCACTTCCATTACCTCTTGCGATTCATATACATGGACTGTCAACGGAGTAACTTATACAGCAAGTGGAACATATACAAATGTCACTGCATGTCATGCAGAAATTCTGATCTTAACCATCGGCCATAGTACATCATCAAATCAAACAGTAACGAATTGTGATGCGTATACTTGGTCATGCAATGGCGTAACCTATAACGCAAGCGGTGTATACACATGCACATCGTTAAATACTGAAGGTTGTATTCATATCACCACATTAAACTTAACCATTACAAACAGCAGTATGTCTCTCACATCCGCCACTGCATGTGATTCATTTACATGGTCGTGCAATGGTGCTATCTATACAATGAGTGGCGTATATTCTTGCACCTCATTAAATGCAGCAGGTTGTTTACATACAACCTTATTAACCTTAACAATAACTCCAAGTACTTCTAACACAAGTACTGTAACAGCATGTGGTTCTTACCTCTGGGCAATTAATAATGTCACCTACACAGCAAGCGGAACATATACCTATGTGAGTGCTTGTCATACCGAAATATTAATACTCTCCATTACATCTACAAACACAATTACTACATCAGTAGCTTCATGCGATTCATATACTTGGTCATTAAATGGAACGACCTATACTGCATCAGGAACCTATACTTTTCAGAATGGATGTAATACTGAAATTTTAATGTTGACGATTAATCACAGCACCTCCACAACTTCGTCTGTCAATACCTTGGGTTGTTATACATGGCCCGTTAATAATGTAACCTACACAGCATCCGGAGTATATACCTATACTACAACTGATCCGGCAACAGGTTGTGTAAAAACATTCACCGTAAATGTAACCGCCGTACCTGGTGGAAGTGTAGCAGCTCATGTCATATTATCTGGCCCATATGATACAAATACCGGATTGATGCAGGATAGTTTACGTGTGCAAGGAATTATACCGGGCACAGAACCTTATTCAAATGCGCCTTTCAATAAACCGGCAATAGGAGAACCGGGTGGAGAAATGGTTTCACCTACAGTGCTCGCAGTAACTGGTAATAATGCAATCGTCGATTGGATTTATCTTGAATTACGAAGTGCTTCAAATCCTGCCAATATCATGGCCACCAAAAGAGCTTTGCTACAACGTGATGGTGATATTGTAAGTAATGTTGATGGTGTTTCACCGGTCTTCTTCAGCAATCTTGCATTGGGCAATTATTATGTGAGTGTCAAACATCGCAACCATACCGGTGTGATGTCTGCCAACCCGCTTGCTATTGTGTTATGTACGCCTGCTACGATTAATTTTTCATCCTCGTCGCCTGTTTATACAAACCTTACTTTGCTTAATCCGGCCCGAAAGGCAATCGGAGCAGTGAATGCTTTATGGTCAGGTGATGCAAACAATAATAAAAATGTAAAATACAATGGACTAAGTAATGACAAAGAAACTGTGTTAGCAGCTGTCGGTGGTGTGGCAACTCCAAATAATATTTTGTATGGTTACCGCACCGAAGATGTGAACATGGATGGCAAAGTGAAATACAATAGTACCGATAACGACAGAGTAGTGGTCATCAATAATGTAGGCGTGAGTACACCAAACAATGTACTTTATCAGCATACACCAAATTAGAAGTTGATTGCTGTGATGAGTGAACTATTTGGGCGTGCCCCCGAAGCGAAAAGCAAGTTGGTGTAAATTTAAAATTGTATTAGATCGGTTTGCTTTTCTGCTTCGGGTCGGGCTTTCCATTACAAGCCCTTCCCAAAGCGTCAGGGGCTTTTCATTGCAATCCCTCACGCAATGTCACATTAAAATAATTGAATCTTTTTTTAAGACTATTTAAACAGATACATTTAAAAATAAATGTATTTTTGGAAAATCAATATCTCCCACATGGAAATACAAGCCGGTTCATTATTACAAACCATAGAATTCCCGTCTGATTTAAAAAAACTTAAAAAAGGTGATTTACAACAAGTCTGTAATGAACTTCGACAGTTTATCATTGATACCGTTAGTGTCAACGGCGGTCATTTCGGTGCAAGCCTTGGTGTGGTTGAATTGACAGTGGCATTGCATTATGTTTTCAATACGCCAAGCGATAACCTGGTGTGGGATGTGGGACATCAGGCATACGGACATAAAATATTAACCGGCAGAAGAAAAAATTTTCATACCAATAGAAAATACCAAGGACTAAGCGGATTTCCAAAACGAAGTGAAAGTGAATATGATGCATTTGGTGTTGGACATTCATCTACTTCCATTTCAGCAGCTTTAGGAATGGCCATTGCAGCAACATTAAACGGTGATACAAAAAAACATCATGTCGCTATTATCGGTGATGGCGCCATGACTGCCGGTTTACCTTTCGAAGCCTTGCAACATGCCGGAAGTTCCGGTGCCAATATTCTAATTATTCTCAATGATAATAACATGAGTATCGACCCGAATGTGGGTTCACTCAAAGAATATCTCACCGACATCACCACATCATGAATTACCTGATCATAGGCTCGTTGCATAAAGGAAGAATAAATATTACAAAATACTCGCATTCCTTCAAC
>JANNYV010000537.1:0-1914 GCA_031410275.1 Bacteroidota bacterium | reverse complement strand
AGCATCTAGTAAGGGTTTTAATACTCATACAAGATACAAAAAAAGAAGCAAAAAACCTTAGTTTTTTGCTCCTTTAAATTACCATTTAATCTTAAAAAGGACTTTTTCAGTGCCCTCAGAAAATCTGCGGGCTTTTTTTACTCAACGTTGTATGAGGTTATTTATGCTTAGTTTGCTGAACTGATTGCATTACGTATAGGAGGAAAGAAATTGACAAATGCAATACCGGCAGGCATTGAAATAGCTACTGTTAAGCCTCCACCCACACCGAAGAAAGGGTTGCTCCATACTTGACCAACAACACCTGCAGGTCCTGTAAATGATTCTGCATTGTCATCCATAAGAGGAGCACCGACTGCAAAGTTTGCCATGGGAGCTGCAACAAATACACTGGCTCCGGCAGCTGCATTCAAGTTGGCCCACAATCTGTACCCAATTCTTGTTTTAAATTTATCAAGATAATTTAAATACGATTGACTCACTTTTCCTGTTTGTTTGAAGTGTTCTACTTCTCCACTGGCAATGGCATACTCTCTGATTTCTTTGCCTTGTAAGGTCTTCGTATAAAGAGGTTTTAAGGAAGGATACTGTTGCAGAAAATATAATTCCTGTGTTTCATTGTCGAAATAATAGGCTTCAGTTTTATTGTTGATTTTGTCAGTGAGGACTACGACACTTCCGTCTGCATTGTAACTTGTAATTTCACTTTGATGGGTCACCTGATGGCCATGATAATAATGGGTGGCATCGGTGGTTAATAAATCATTTGCTGCATTATTGTTAGCAGGAAGAATAGAGGCTTGCTTGTTGCAAGAGCTGATTGCGATGGCAATGACTGACATTGCGATGATTAACTTTTTCATGATATATTGTTTTATAAATTTTTTGCCTACTCTATTGGGTTTTCGGCTTCTCCCTTTGTGTTAGAATTCTGATGCAAACATACAAACAGCTGGATATCAGTATTTTAACTAAAGTATAAAACACATGAATAACTGTATGAAATGTCACTCTCAATGAGTGAACGGTAGGCATTAATTCTTATTGGAGAATAAAAAGGCTAAAATAATTGGGTTCAAGTATTCTGCATGGAGTTAAACATGTTATAATCCATATTCACAATACCTTCTGTTATTCCGAGGCAACGAGCCATCGTTATAATTTGTCCTCTATGATATGTACTATGATTGATCACATGCATGATGTATTCATAACGGCTTAACTTGTTATTGGCCCAAGGCATATTTAAATGTAGCATGTTTATGAGCTCCTCACCCGTGTAAGAAGAGAACTTGTCTTTCATTTGCGTTGAACTTATAATCAGTTCCTCTATGATGGCGTCAATTTCATTTTCCCTTACAGCCCAATTGAAATTTGACACATCATGTTCAGAAATAAATGAAAGCCAAAAATTTTGGGTTCGTAAAATATGTTGTAAGGTATAGTCGATGGTATTAAAACTTGAAGGTGTTTTTGTATACAATAAATTTTTATCTAATTCCTTTAACCAACGGAGCAATTTATGATTTGCCCATTCATTATAGGAGGAATAGTTTGCTATTAATTTGCTTTGGCTCATTGGTTACTTTTTAAACATGATTTGCTTTCAAACTATTGAAATACAATTTTTACTTCTTTAATAGAATCAATCCAATTTCTTTTTCCCTCACCATTTTATTATACAATGTAATATCAGTGTCCATGATTTGTTTGAATTTATTTATTTCAATATCAATTTTATCTGCTACATCCTTATACGCGTTTTGAGCAGATTGTGTGGGCGCCGTTTGTTGATTTGCGGCATCAAATACACCGGCCAATTTATCATTCAGTCGAATGGGGTAGTTGAGTACGTCCTGTCCACTCTTTGCTTTGGTTTGGTATAAATTTTCTTCAACTGTGCTAAGTTTTTTG
>JANNYV010000536.1:0-7595 GCA_031410275.1 Bacteroidota bacterium | reverse complement strand
AACAACAGAAAATGCTTATAACAACTTACCGGGTTGTTGTCAATACGAACGAAAGCAAATAGGGAAGGCTGTTGCAACTAAAGCTGATGTAAAAGAAATTCCTATACTTCGAGCGAAAACGCCAGTAAGTAATACAAGTAGTACCCAATCCCAAATTTCAGATTTATTGGCACTCTATTTTCAGATAAAAGATGCACTTGTAAAAGATAATAAATCCTTGGCAAGTACCAAAGCAAACGAGTTTTTTAACGCAATGGATAAAGTAGATACTAAACGAATGAATGAAGAAGAGCGTGTATTTTATACCGATGCAAGTGCAAAATTATCAAAGGATGCTGAAATAATTTCAAATGCAACTAGCCTAGTTGAAATGCGTAAAACGCTCAACTCTTTTTCTATTAATATGTTAGCTGTTATTAAGCAATTTAAAGCAAATAATGAACCTGTTTATTACGACCACTGTCCTATGTATGATAATGGCAAAGGTGCAAATTGGTTGAGTAAAGAACAAGGTATTAAAAATCCATATTACGGTAATGCCATGCTTACCTGTGGTAGTGTAGAAGAAACAATAAAAAAATAAATTTTAAACAATAAAAATAAATAATATGAAATTTTCAATAAAGATATTAATAAGCGCATTCTTTTTTGCATTATCGGCTTGTAATGGTTCAGGTGATAAAACCTCGGCAACGGTTTCAAATAATCCCAATCAAATGTATGCGTGTTCAATGCACCCAGAAGTGATAGGAAAAAAGGGAGAAGCATGTTCTAAATGTGGAATGGAATTAACAGAGCCCGTAGATGCACCTGCAAAAACGGAAAAGGTTGCCTCAGTTTCTGCAACTGACACCACAACACCCAAAGTGGAAAGAACATCTGAATCAACTAAAGGAATAGTAAATATCAATGAAATTGTAAGTATCTATTTTCAATTGAAAAATGCGTTTGTGACCGATAATAGTAGCGATGCAGGTAAAGCAGGCAAGGCAGTAGAAACTGCTTTCAAAACATTTAATACATCTGCTCTTTCGGTTGAACAAAAAAAGAAGTTTGTTGAAATTGCTGACGATGCAAAGGAGCATGCAGAACACATTGGAGCTAACGTAGGTAATATCGAACACCAACGTGAACATTTTGAAATGCTAAGTAAAGATGTATATGATTTAATAAAAGCCTTTGGCACAACTGCAAAAGTGTATCATGATTTTTGTCCAATGTATAACAATAAAAAAGGCGCATATTGGTTAAGCGAAGTCAAAGAAATCAAAAACCCTTATTATGGAAAGAGTATGCTCACATGCGGTTCGGTAAAAGATGAAATTAAATAAATAATTTTTCTATGACCCGACGAAGAAAAATAGTATTTGCAATTTGTATAATATTAATTGGTATCCAATTGATACAACCTATACGCAACCTAAGCGGGCAGGTTGAAACTGGAAATGCAATTCATATACCAATCACAGTCGAAAGAATTTTACAAAGGTCATGTTACGATTGCCACAGCAACAATACTCACTATCCATTTTATACCTACATACAACCGATTGGTTGGCTTATGAATTATCACATTCAAAATGGGAAGAGCGAATTAAATTTCAATGAGTTTTGGTCTTATACTCAACGAAGACAGGAAAGTAAATTGAAGGCTATAATAAGTCAGATACAAGATAACCAAATGCCACTTTCATTATATACTTTAATTCATCCAAATGCAAAACTAACCAGCGAAGAAAAAGGCATCATCATAAATTGGGCAAGTAATATAAAGGATAGTATTTCAAATTTTGATAATTAAAGTATGAAACTTATTATCAAAAATATGGTGTGCAATCGTTGCAAAATGGCGGTTAAGGCTGAGTTGGAAATGCTTGGGCTTCACCCTCTTCTTGTTGATTTGGGAGAAGTGGAAATAGAGGAACAGCTTTCTGATGAGGAGATGGTAAGTGTCCACAAATCGTTGCAACAATATGGCTTTGCCTTGATCGATAACAAGAAGACACAATTAGTTGAGAAGGTAAAAAACAGTATCGTTGAATTGGTTCATTATTCTGACGAAGAAATCAAAATCAATTTCTCAAAATATATAAGTTTAAAGTTGCACTACGATTATTCTTATCTCAGTAGTTTGTTTACAGAATCTGAAAACATCTCTATTGAGAAATATTTTATTGCACAAAAAATTGAGCGGGCAAAAGAGTTAATAATGTATGACGAATTCTCATTAAGTGAAATAGCTTTCAAACTTTATTATAGAAGTGTATCACATTTAAGTAAGCAGTTTAAAAAGGTAACTGGTTTTACGCCAACACATTTTAAAAGATTAAAACAAAATGTCCGGCAAGGCATTGAAAATCTATAAATTATACTAATCATACGCTGAATTGTGTAATAATAATAATCATGCATGAAAGTAGTTTTGCAATGCCAATATGGTATCACTTTAAATCATTCATACAATGAATTTAGAACAATGTATTAAGGCCTGCCTTGCCTGCGTCATCGACTGCGAAAAGTGCGCTTCGGAATGTATTAACGAAGGAAAAGAACACAGTAAATGTGCGAACCTTTGTAGAGACTGTGCAGACATCTGTGCGCTATGCGCCAGATTATGCGCTAGAGGTTCAGCTTTTGCTGAAGCTATTTGTAAATTATGTGTAGAAATTTGCAACGCTTGTGCAACCGAGTGCGGTAACCATGCTTCACACAGTGAACATTGCAAAAAATGTGCAGAGGCATGTAAAGCATGTGTTGCCGCATGTGCATAAAATTTTATAATTTTTCCCCCTGCTAGAGTTCCATTGGTTCTCTAAGCAGGAGAGAAAATAAGATGGCCGAAAATGCTTCAACTACTTTGATACAATTATAAATAAATATTCACTAAAAAATAAACAATGAACAAACATACATTTTGGATGATTATCGGATGCACGGTTCCGCTTCTGCTAATTTTTCTCCTGCCTTTATTTGGCATTACCGGGAACTACACATTTCTTGTTTTCATAGTTGCAATGTTTGCCTGCCATCTTTTTATGCCGATGCATCATGGCTACAATCATGAACACTTAAATCAATCACATACTAAGACTAAGGAGGAGGAAAATGGATAAAATAAACACTAAACGATTCGGGCTTGCATTCGGTTTTACAGGTAGCCTTATGTATTTTGGTTGTGCGCTAATCATGTTGATATTGGGGCATGATGGAACAGTAAATGTTTTTAATATCCTACTTCATGGCGTAGATGTTTCTACCATTGTTAAAATGAATATGTCTACGACAGAAGCCCTTATCGGCATTGTACAAACGTTTATTCTTTCTTGGCTCGTTGGAGCGTCTATTGCCGTTATTTACAATGTAACTTTTAAAACAAAATAAAATGAAAAAACTAACAATTAGTTTACTCGCCGTTGCAATGATTATCTCATTTACGCAATGCAGCAACTCATCGCCTGAAACACTTTGCAGCAATGCAGACACACGAGCAAAAATTATTTCATCATTGATGAACAACGAAACTTACATGAAGGAAGTGATGGATTCTATGCAAGCTTATCATGGTGATGGCATGATGAATGGTATGATGAGTATGTGTTCATCAGATTCATCTATGTGCAAATCTATGATGGGCAAAACAATGGAAATGTGCGACATGGATAAAGGCAAATGCAACATGATGATGGATTGCATGAAAGAACATCCAAAAGGAATGCAGTCTATGAAGGATATGGGTATGTGTGACATGGGAGGAATGAAGATGGATGACCATTCACAGCATCATTAAGAATCATGTTTTCAACTTTGCAATTCGGATAAATAAATAATATCAATTAATAATTCACACTTTAAAATTTAATATTATGTACATGTATGATGGTTATCACTTTTGGGGAATGCACCTTATATGGTGGTTCATTTGGGCTATTCTTCTCTTTTGGATTTTCGCAACACCTTATGATGTTCCCGGACAACGAAATAAGAAAGATTCACCTCTTGACACTTTGAAGAAACGATTTGCCTCGGGTGCAATTACCAATGAAGAATATCAGGAGAAGAAACGATTGATGTAGACAATTTGACAAAGTAATTAGTTACTCTGGTAAGCACTATTTTAGAATACTGTTAAATTATTGAACACTAGAATACATTTTGTACCAAAGAAATTAATGAATTATATAACTTACTTACAAAATTCTGTAACCCCTTTCAGTGTAAAAAATTGAACTTTGTGGTATAATAAATTTAAAAAATCGGGCAACAGCTTCACTGAAGAAAATTAATCTTTTTAAAATAATAACAATGAAAAACAAAAAAATGATTGCCGCTATATTTGCTTCAATGCTCATGCTCTTAATGTGTTTAACAGTAAGTACTTCCTTTGCTCATCCAAAAAAACATGCTGTAATGATGAAGGATTGCTGCATGATGAAAGATGGGAAAATGATGTGTATGAAAAATGGAAAAATGATGCCGATGAAAAAAGATATGACCATGAAAAATGGAACGAAATGCATGACCAATGGTGAATGTATTATGAAAAACGGTGAAAAAATGCAAATGACTGAAGGTCACTGTATGGACATGAAAGGGAAAATGGATATGTGCGATATGATGAATAAAAATACAAAAAGTGCAGACAAAAAGAAAGATATGGCTATAACCTATACTTGCCCCATGCATCCAGAGATAATAAGAAGCAAACCCGGCAAATGCCCTAAATGTGGAATGACTTTAGTAGAGAAGAAATAAGCTACATCATGATTATTTCGCAAGAGTAATTTTAAAAGAGTGTGGTGGCTTTGCACATCACACTTTTTATTTCGTAAATTATTTTTTAATCCACTTAATTAAGAATAAGTGAAAACAAAATCAAAGAGTATCCATATCCATTCCACACCTAAAAAAGTATTTTCTCAGATGGATGATTTTTCTAAAACGGGAATGCACATGAGTGAGAGTTCAATGATGATGATGGGTAGTAAATTAAATCTTGAACAACTTTCGACAAACCCAACAGGCATGAATGCAAAGTATCGTTGGTATGGAAAGATGATGGGAATGACAATGGATTTTAGTGAAACTGTTACAAAATGGCAATCACCAAAAATCAAAGAATGGGAAACTTTTGGCGATGCGAAAATTATTATCATGTTATGGTATCGAATGTGGTTTGAAATTACTCCAGCAGTGAATGGAACTATGGTAAAACTTTCCATCAGCTATTTACCACCTAAGGAATGGTTTTATAAAATACTTTCTTTCTTTTTTGCCGGATGGTATTGCAACTGGTGTTTGAATAATATGTTGAATGATACGAAAAAGAATTTGGAGAAATCATTAATAATAAAATGATGAAGCTTAAACCATATTCAGCATCAGCACTTGCACTTGGAGGATTTCTTTTGATGATAATGGGCATTTACTTTGTTTTTCTGCGACCGCCCTTATTACCTGAAGACCTGCATTACATGAATGTAACATTACCAACTGTTCAGGATGATATTCCTGAACTTTCTAATTGGCTTCAAAAAGTATTTTGGGTAATGGGTAGCTACATTTTTACATCAGGTCTCCTTACTATCTTTATTGCCTATACATCATTTCGTGTACGCACACAAGGTGCATTTAGCATCGTTGTAATTTCAGGAATTAGTTCAATTGGCTTAATGGCAGTTGTGAATTTTATTATTGTTTCGGATTTTAAATGGTTCTTATTAATTTTTACCCTGCCTTGGGCAATGGCGTTGATTCTTTACCACTTTTACAAATAAATTGAATACTCAAAATAAATTTAAAAACGATAATCTTTAAAAAAAATAAAATGATAAAAAATAAAAAAACGACACGGTGTTTTGCAAAATTTTCTGTATGTTCTTTTATACTTTGTATTGGCATACTCTCTGCGAATAGTCAGGGAATGTCGAAAAAGAATATGGGCACCCTACCAAAAGATACAGGGAACATGCAAAATAAAATGATGTTACCGATGGCTTTCTTTACCCACATGGGCATGCCATTAAATGTCGGCACATATGGGTTAAGGGTAGCTGCTTTGGCAGTTCAAAATGATGGGAAAACAAAAACTGAATTCAATTTCCAATTTGAAACTGGGCTTTCGAAAACTGTTGGGTTATTTCTTGGAGGTGAAGGATTATTTGAAGACCCCACATTAGAGGCCATGTTTCAATTTTTAGTTTGGAAAAGTAAGAATGGAATGAATGGCTTTTCTCCTATTATCGAATTTGAATTTCCCTTAGGAAAAGAAGCTAAGCGTACTGTTTATACTTTGGTAGGTGTGGCTGCAACTATTTCAAACGCCCATCTTGCCTACAATCAAGTGATTCATTATAGCCCGTTAGAAGATTTGGCAGAAGGAAGTGGTTCATTAGTTGCGAAAGTATCAAAGCGAGTATTTCTTGTTTCGGAAATTTCAGGTGTTGTGCAGAAAGATGAACAACCTATTTTCAATTTGCTTGCTGGTGTTAAGGTAAAACTGAATAGAAATATCTTGTTAGGATTTGCTTATCAGCTACCACTTACAAGTAATCGGAATTATTCTTCCCGATATGTTTTCCAACCTAATCTAATGCTTCAAAAATAAATATTCATTAACCCATTTTGCTATTTATAAAATTGCTAATACATAAAATGACACATACTTATCAAATTACCGGAATGACCTGCAATGGTTGCCGTTCCAAAGTTGAAAAGGTTTTGAACGAAATTGATGGCATTTCTGCTGTCGTTACATTAGAACCGCCAATAGCACACATCACTATGGCAAAACATATTTCTACAGAAAATTTACAAAATGCCTTGACTGCTATTGGCAAGTATAAAATTGAAATGGAAAATCATCAGCATACTTCAAATGGAAAAATAACAGCAATAGAAAATAAATCATCCTCAGAACAAAATGATCCGCCTGCGGTGGATACAAAACAATTTCCTAAGAATAGCACCGGAAAATATTATTGCCCGATGCACTGCGAAGGCGATAAAATTTATGATAAAACGGGTAGTTGCCCTGTGTGCGGAATGAATTTGGAAAAAGTGCCTGAACTATCCATGAGTAAGATTTCATACACTTGTCCAATGCATCCTGCAATTATAAAGGATTCGCCAGGAGCCTGCCCTATTTGCGGAATGGATTTAGTGCCTATAGAACCAAGTGATACTGAAGATAAAAGGGTATACGTTGATTTGCTAAGGAAAATGAAAATAGCAATTCTATTTACTGTTCCTGTTTTTGCAATAGCAAGTATTGAAATGATACCCAACAACCCATTAGAAAAAATAATGGATATAACAAAATGGAATTGGGTACAATTAATTCTAACACTTCCTGTCATTTTCTATGCTTGTTGGATGTTTTTTGTTCGTGCTTTTAAATCAATCATCACATGGAATCTCAATATGTTTACACTGATTGGAATTGGAACAGGAGTTGCTTTTTTGTTTAGTTTAGTTGGCATGTTTTTCCCGGCTATTTTCCCCACTGAATTCAAAACGGAAAGTGGCACAGTATTCCTTTATTTTGAAGCGACAACCGTAATATTAACCTTAGTGTTATTGGGGCAATTATTGGAAGC
>JANNYV010000535.1:0-5136 GCA_031410275.1 Bacteroidota bacterium | reverse complement strand
AAGGATGTGCAGGTTCGATTCCTGTTCTGGGCACCAAACTTTTTTTGTAAAACCCTAATACTATGAATGTGTTAGGGTTTCTTTTTGAAGTGTAAAACGAAATAGAAGATTTTTATAAGATAAAATCCGGTAATTTGTATTTTTTGTCGAGCATGCTATATCAAATGAAATCAATTGATGCATCACCACGAAAGCTATTCAGATGTCAAACATAATTTTAAAAACCACATCCCTCAATGAATGTGATGCGCTGTTCAGAATATTTAATCATGATGACGTAGTACGCTATACAAATTTTAAAAGATTTGAAGAGATAGATTCACTGAAATTATTTTTAGAAAAATTTTTATCCATCCATTTAGGTGAGCCTTTGCAATTTGGCACTTACTCTATTTATTTAAATAGTGCATTGATTGGCTTGTGCGGATTACAACAAATAAATGTAGAGGAAGGGATAAGTGAACTTTGGTATTTGCTGCATAAAGATTATTGGGGACAAGGTCTTGCCAAACAAGCCGTTGAATTGTTGCTGCAAAAAAGCACTTCAACAAATTTGTTGAAATGTATTTATGCCGAAGCATTATCAATTAATGTGGCCAGTTGGAGTATTCTAGAACAATTTGGGTTTATACAAACCGCTGAATTAATAAACGGGTTTACGAAAGGAAATATACAGGAAGATTTGAGGCAATATTTGTTGCATATAAAATAATTGTTCCGCTTTCGAACAATAAGAAGCGACTAAGTAATATTTTCGCACCTTATAAATATTGAATTATGAGCAAGGAAATCGTTGTGAGTGGGATACGCTCTACTGGCTTTTTACATATCGGAAACTATTTTGGAGCCATCAAAAATTATATCAAAATGCAGGAGGAATATCAATGTTATTTCTTCGTGGCTGATTATCATTCGCTCACAACGCATCCCGACCCTCATTCGCTCAAACCGAATGTATATAGGGTGTTAGCCGAAAATATCGCTTGCGGCCTCGACCCGGAAAAAGTAGCGTTGTATGTGCAAAGCGATATTCCGGAAATACCTGAGTTATACCTGATGTTGAACATGATGGCATACAAAGGAGAGTTAGAAAAAACAGCCTCATTCAAAGAAAAGGCAAGAGCAAATCCTGATAATGTGAATGCCGGTTTACTGACCTATCCGACCTTAATGAGTGCCGATATTTTAATTCATAAAGGAAAATATGTGCCGGTAGGGAAAGATCAGGAGCAACACCTTGAGATGTGCCGCAATTTTGCACAACGTTTTAATCACCGGTATGGCGATATGTTTCCGGAGCCACACCCTTTTAATTTTGGAGCTGAATTAGTAAAGATACCAAGTCTCGACGGGAAGGGTAAGATGAGTAAAAGTGAAAACGAAAATGCAACACTTTATTTAAATGATACCGATGAACTCATCCGTAAAAAAGTGATGAAGGCTGTATCAGGAGATGCCCCAACAGAGCCTGATTCAGTTAAGCCTGATGTCATTGAAAATTTGTTTTTACTAATGAAATTGGTTAGTGCAGATGATGTGATTCAAAAATTTGAGACAGACTACAATGCTTGCACAATTCGCTATGGCGATATGAAAAAACAATTGGCCGAAGATATGGTCAACTTTATTGCACCTATTCGTGAAAAAACATTGGCAATACAACAAGATGCCGATTCGTTGCAACGAATCATGAAAATGGGAAGAGAGAAAGCAAGAGAAAGCGCAGTGAAAACATTGGCCGAAGCGCGAAAAAAAATGGGTATAAATTTTTATTGTTAATACCCGAAATAATAAACGAATACGAATTATTTTAGCAGACCGAATTTGATTTTATCAGGTTCTCAAGGGGATTCAAAACGATTATGGCAAAGAAAAAACAAATTAAGCACATTGCTATTGCAGGCAATATTGGTGCAGGAAAAACAACGCTGACAAAAATATTAGCCAAACATTTTAATTGGTCTCCGCATTACGAAGATGTTGAAAATAATCCTTACCTCAACGATTTTTATAATGATATGCATCGTTGGAGTTTTAACCTGCAAATCTTTTTTCTCAACAGCCGTCTTCGTCAAATTGTAGAAATTCAAAAAGGAGATCAGGTAGTGATACAAGACCGAACTATTTATGAAGATGCTTATATATTCGCACCCAACCTTCATGAAATGGGGTTAATGTCGAAACGCGATTTTGAAAATTATAAAAACTTTTTCGAGACCTTAAAAGGTATGGTCAATCCGCCGGATTTATTAATTTATTTGAAAGCAAGTGTGCCAACACTCGTCGGGCAAATTCAAAAACGTGGCCGCGAATATGAAGAAAATATCAGGCTCGATTATCTTAAACGATTGAATGAATATTACAATAATTGGTTAGATAAATATGATGATGGTAAAATGATTATCATCGACATCGATAAAATAAATTATGCCGATAATAAAGAAGATCTTGCCAAAGTTATTGGTATCATTGAAGCTGAAGTGAACGGATTGTTTTAAGAAGCGATTCATTCAGGTGTCGAAATAAATTTTTTGGACGTGCCCCCGAAGCGACCTATTGGCAAAGAACGTTTTTAGTTTAGTTAGCGCTTGCAAATTTGCCAATGGGACTGCTTAGGGGTCGGGCTTTCCGCTCCAAGCTTTTTTGCTTAACGCTGGCAGGGTTAAATGTGCTAGTGGTTATTACCCTGCCAGGGTTGCAAAAAAGGCTTTCCGTTCTATCCCTCACGTTGCGTAAAATAATAGCAAAGGCAATATTCGAAAATATCTTCGTGTTGAGTATCGCTGACGTATTGATTTTTATTAACTGAATTATTCGAATGATGTCATCCAAAATATACTCTTCAATCGTGCGTGTATTGCGGCAACGATTGTAGCGAAAAGCCCGTACCACGTCCGCTTCGGCGTGGGCGGACTTGGAGCGGAAAGCGTGTGTGCCGCCCAACTCATTCTCAAAAGTATTTAGTGTGACGAAATAAATTAAGCAATTGTTCGTTCTTATAAAAACCATCACAATGAAAATATTCATAGGCCTTCTTATCATATTGTTTCCATCTACTTTATTTGCCACGGTTATTTCATTAGAAGAAGCGATACACGCCAATATTGTAAAAGTTATTGTGACGGGGAAGCCAATTGAAAACAATCCGGAAAATGAAACGCATACCGGAAAATGCTTGCGAATACAACTGCGAAATACGGGCGGAAAAGCTTCTCAACTCAACATAAATAGTGCGTATCGTTTCAGCAATGAAAAAAATGCTCACCAAGATTTAATGACCACAGAAAGCGTATTGGTGAGTTTATTACCCAATCAATTAAAAACAATTTCTATCAATGCGCTTTGTTGCGAAATGCATAATGCTTCACCTTCTGACCATGACACATTTCAATTGGCGCGGGAAGAAATGGGCTCCTTAAAAAAACTTTGCAATTTACTAGAACGGCAAAAAAATTTCGGCAATACAGCACAACAGGCAATGTGGTGCCTGACTGATGATAGCCCTGTTGAGAATATTTATGATACCCATCCTGACATTAAAATGGAAGACGAATTGGTCGCATTGATTGCAACAGAAAAAGGCCTCAGTTTAATTCCACCAAGGAAGAAGGCCGCGGCAGCGGTGAGAATATTACGTTATGCCATTGAGGCTGAAGGTGCTTATACGCAATGGGTCGACAAACCAACCACTGTTGGAATTTATATTACAGATTCATTAAATAATCCACTCATCACATTGATGAAAGACGAACGGGAAACCCGTATCAATGGCACGCTGAAATATTCATATGGTTACAGAGGTCAGTTGCCGAAAGGAACTTATTTTCTGCAAGCCAAAATAGATGGGGTTTGGAAAAAAGAAAAGGAAATTGTTGTGGGGAGAAATTAGAATTGATGAAGAATAATGATTCTTATACATTAAATCTGAAATGCATCACATCACCATCTTTCACGATATATTCTTTTCCTTCAATTCTAAATTTACCGGCCTCTTTGCAGGCGACCTCACTGCCGTACTGAACAAAATCATCATAGGCAATGACCTCTGCTTTGATAAACCCTTTTTCGAAATCGGTATGAATGACACTCGCTGCTTGTGGCGCTTTCCAACCCGTGTGAATGGTCCACGCGCGTACTTCTTGCACACCCGCAGTAAAGTAAGTAATCAGGTTTAATAATTTATAAGCCGAGCGAATCAAGCGGTTTAATCCGGGCTCTGTTAATTTATATTCATCTAAAAATAATTGCTTGTCATCTTCATTTTCCATCTCAGAAATTTGCGCTTCAATGGTATTATTCATAACAATCACCTCGCTGCCTTCTTTTTTGACTTCCTCAGCCAAGGCATCAGAAAATTTATTGCCGGTATGAATAGAGCCTTCGTCAACATTCGCAACATATAAAACAGGTTTGTCACTCAATAAGAATAAATCATAAATCGCTAATCTTTCTTCTTCGCTCAAGCCGAGTTCGCGAACATTTTTGCCATTGTCTAATTGCGCTTTGCAACGCAGCACAACTTCTAATTCAACTTTTGCTTTTGCATCACCGACCTTTGCAGTCTTCTCTAAACGTCCTATCTTTTTTTCAATACTCTCAAGATCTTTCAGTTGAAGCTCTGTGTCAATAATATCTTTATCGGCTACAGGATTAATCGGGCCTTCTTCACGAAGAATATTTTCATCTTCAAAGCAACGAATCACATGCACAATGGCATCGACCTCGCGGATATTAGCCAAAAATTTATTCCCTAATCCTTCACCTTTGCTAGCACCTTTTACCAAACCGGCGATATCTACAAATTCAATAGTGGTTGGTACCGTTCTGTCCGGAACCACGAGCTCGGCTAATTTATCAATTCGTGTATCAGGTACATCTACCTGCCCCACATTAGGGTCAATTGTACAGAATCTGTAATTCGAAGCCTGCGCTTGAGCACTATTGCTTACTGCATTGAAGAGTGTTGATTTACCTACATTTGGAAGTCCTACGATACCTACTTGTAAAGCCATATTTGATTCATTTATTTTTTGAATGGGCGCAAAGGTAAGGGAATTCAATTTGAAAATGTGATGATTTGAAAATTTGAGAATGAGAATGATGTGTGGTTTGACAGCGGGATTTGACAACTTTTCA
>JANNYV010000534.1:0-1943 GCA_031410275.1 Bacteroidota bacterium | reverse complement strand
ATTGTGGATGTATTTATGGAACTCCTGCCAGAATGCTTCCCAAAGTTATGGACTTGCAGAAAGAAACAAATAATGAAATTGACCTACTAATTGTAACCCACGAACACGCTGACCATATCAACGGGTTTGATATCTGTAAAGATGAATTGGCTAAAATTAATTTCAAAAATGTTTGGTTTGCGTGGACTGAAAGCAAAACGGATGCTTTTGCCAATGATTTGAGAAAAAATCACAGTAAATTGAAATTAGGTTTGAAAATGGCAACCGACAAACTGAATGGTTTGAAAAGTAATAATTACTATGAAACGTATTTTGGTGTAGAACATAACAAAGAGGAAGCTATCAAAAACCAGCATTTTTTTATTAATTCTATTAACGAACTTAATAATTTGAACGCCTTGGGATTAGATGATAATATTCCGACAATGGAAGATAGGTTAAGAGGATTTAAAATAATAAAAGATGACACCAATGTTGAATTTCTATCGCCAGCAGTCAACCATGATTTTTTGAGTAATATCAAAGGTTTGGAAGGTTTACGCTTCTTTGTATTGGGTCCTCCAAGAGACTATGGTTTGTTGAGTAAGGAAGAAAAAAAAGGGGAAGGTTTTGAAAAAAGACAATCAAAAAGTACCTTGGATTTATCATTTATTAATGCCTTAGATAATAAACTGAGCGATAAAAGTATTTTACCATTTGATGATGAATATGAGATGAATACTTTGCCTTCATCTATGAAAACTGACTTTGAAAATATTACTGATTTTAATGCCTTAAAAGCACAAAATGCCTCATTGGATGAAATGGAACGGGTTAGGTTTAATTATTTGAGCAATAATAATACTTGGCGGAGTATTGATAATGACTGGCTTATGGGAGCGGGTAGTTTGGGGCTTCGTTTGCAAACAAGCATCAATAATACAAGTTTGGCTTTGGCTTTACAGTTTGAGGATAGCGAAAAAGTTCTGTTGCTTCCTGGAGATGCTGAATACGGAAATTGGCAAAGTTGGCATAATGATTTGACTTGGGATGTTAAAATAAATGGTAAAAAAGAAACTGTGAAAGCTGATTACTTCTTGAAAAATACCGTGTTTTATAAAGTAGGGCATCATCTTTCTCAGAATGGAACTGCCAAAGCAAAAGGACTGGAAATGATGACCAGCGAAGACCTAACTGCCATGATAACGTTAGATTTAGAAACAATCATGGATGGTTGGAAAAGCACCATGCCCAATGATATTATCGGTGAAATATTATTCAAAAAGACCAAAGGCAAAATATATTTTGTGGGTAAAAGAGATTTGATTATGAAAAATCTTAAAACGCAAAGGGTGACTTTCTCGCAAGCTCAATTGAATGAATTTGAAAGACTTAACTCCCCTTTTGATGCCAATGGAGCACATTTTGTTGATTGCGAAATTAATGGATTGCTAACTTAAATACTGAAATTCTAAATAAGGGGCGATTGGATTGGAAAGACTCAAATATTTTGGGATTATTAGCTTAATAATTAATTGATTGATTTGTAGAAAGTAAAATATACGTATAAGTTATTGATAAACAGGAAATTGATAATATCCTTAGTTGCTTAAATTCTGTAAAAGAACTTTGTTGAAAATTTGCAGGTTTTAAAGATATACCAATTAAATCTATCATAAATGGCTTGGATATACCTTATTTTAGCAGCAACTCTGGAAACTTGTTGGATGTTTTCGTTGAAGTTTCTGACATTTTCAAAATTCCAATTACTCACTTTTCAAAATTTTATTACCTCCGAAGGATTGATGATATGGCTCCCTTTGGCGGGTTATATTATTTTTGGAATTGCCAACGTGTATTTTTTTTCATTGGCGATGAAAACCATTCCTTCCGCCATTGCTTTCACCATCTGGACAGCCATGTCAATCACATTTATCAAGATAGTGGAAGTGACGTTTTTTAAA